>JBLIKM010000017.1:0-13978 GCA_047636295.1 Methylophagaceae bacterium | reverse complement strand
CGGGAATTTATTTTAATTACGATTATTCAGGCTAATGCTCAATAAAATATTTGATCACCATGTAGACCAAATAGGCACACAACTTTTGGGCAATGCCGCCAAATGTCCCAGCTCAACCCATGTATTATCTGGCGTATGAAAATCAGAACCGCAAGAAGCTACTAATTCAAATTGTTCGGCTAATCTAGCCAGATTTTTAACTTCTTCAGGATGTTGCCGGCCAGAAACAACTTCAAAACCAACACCACCTGCGTCTTTAAATTCACTGATTAATCGGCGTAGTTTAGTGGCTGTCATTTTGTAGCGTGCTGGATGTGCAATAACGGCTTGGCCACCCGCGGCGGTGATCCACGTTACGGCATCAGTCAAACTAGCCCATTCACCCGCCACATAACCTGGCTTATTTCTCACCAGAAAGCGTTTAAAAACGTCGCTAATATTTTTAGCATGGCCATGCTCGACTAAAAACTGGGCAAAATGTAGTCGCCCTAACATCACATCAGATGAATATTTGCGTGCACCATCAAGTGCGCCAGTAATACCCGCTTTTTCTAATCTTTCAGCCATTTTTGCAGCACGGTCAATACGATAGCTGCGCATTGCCATTAAACCTTGCTGCAAAGTGGCATTATTGACATCCACATTCAAACCAAGGATATGAACGGTACCGCCGCCCCACGTTACCGAAATTTCTACTCCAGTGATCAGGGTCAAATCAGTATTTTGTGAGGCCTCCTGCGCGGCAGCAATACCTTCAGTACCATCGTGATCAGTTAATGCTAATACATCAACTCCTTGGCTTATCGCGCGAGCAATAAGGTCTGCAGGAGACAAGGCGCCATCAGATGCAATCGAGTGAGAATGTAAGTCATAACAAGTCATCGTGATCATTTTACGTTAAAATGAGAATTGTTACTTTTTAAAACAATACTATTAATGAAACTATTTTTTGATTTTTTACCAATAGTCCTATTTTTTATCGCCTATAAATTTGGTGGTGGTATCTATCATTGGGCTGGACAGGAATATGACCTCAAGGGCATATATGTCGCTACAGCCGTAATGATTATTGCTTCAGTCCTGCAAGTCACTATCACTTGGTTGCTGACTAGAAAGGTCGAAAAATCACATTTAATCACCCTAGTGCTAGTACTTGTTTTAGGCGGTGCAACATTATGGTTACAAAACCCAGACTTCATTAAATGGAAGCCAACTGCGGTCAATTGGCTCTTTGCACTGGCATTTATTGGCTCTAATGTGTTTACTGATAAATCATTACTCGGACGCATGATGGCTGAACATATTCAATTACCTGCTGCTATATGGTTCAAACTTAACATTGCTTGGGTATTATTTTTTATCAGCTCAGGCGTAGCCAATCTCTATGTTGCGTTCAACTTTGATGAACCGACATGGGTCAACTTCAAACTATTTGGCTTATTAGGTTTAACGCTCGTATTTATCATTGGCCAATCCGTGTATCTCGCTAAACATGCGATTGAATCTCCAGAATCTGAATCATCCAAGGATAGTAAATAATGCTTTATGCCATCATTAGCGAGGATGTTGCTGACAGTTTAAGTCAGCGACTAGCGGCAAGACCCGCACACCTTGAACGACTAAACGAATTACAACAACAAGGCCGCTTGATATTAGCCGGTCCTCATCCTGCCATTGATAGTGAAGATCCGGGTCAAGCAGGTTTTAGCGGTAGTCTCGTGGTAGCCGAATTTACTGATTTGTCACAAGCACAAGCTTGGGCTGATGCCGACCCTTATATTGAAGCCGGTGTCTATGCTAAAGTTGTCGTTAAACCCTTTAAAAAAGTATTACCATGACCGATACCACTAGCAAACTACAAGCGGCACTTAATAGCCTGAATCCAACACATTTAGATCTGCAAGATGACAGTGCATTGCATGTAGGCCATGCTGGCAATACTGGCGGCAGTCATTACACCGTGACCATCGTTAGCGACGCTTTCGATGGTTTATCACTCATTAAACGACACCGCTTAGTCTATGATGCAGTGGGGGATTTAATGACCAACGACATTCACGCGCTCAGTATTCAAGCTAAAACGCCCGCTGAATTTGGTCAAAATTTATAACCGTCTGATGGCTAAAGACAATGAGACTTCAGCCAGAAATGAAGCATTTTTACGACAGTTAGAAACCCAAAGGCTTAATAAACCTTGCAACCGTATTATCGACCTACGCGGCAAAGTAGCAGGCGAGTGTCAAGCCTATACCTTTGGTGATCGCATACATTATCTCGATGATCGGGCTTATTTACTGGCAAAACAATTATTAGATCGCTTTAAGGGCCGTTACACCATAGGCGTATATGAATCCTTACTCAAAGCACTAAAAATACTTGCTCAACAACAGAAAGATGTCACTCCCGACACTACAAAAGAAATTTTATTGCAAGCTCCTATTCAACCGCAATACATCCCTCTTGATCAAACTTTACAACGTAAAGAACCGCGTATTGTTTACACTAGCCCCGTTGATATCATGGTCGCAGATGTACTTTATCATGGCTCCACTATCGACATTACCAGCAGTGCAATCAGGGTAACGCTCCGCCGAGCGCATGCCATTGAGGTGGGGGATGAGGTTAGCGTCACTTTTCCAAGCTTGAATAGCTTAAATCAACAAGATACCACCACTCTACTGTCCAAAATAAGCTATAAAGCGGTTCAAATCGACCATGATGAAAAACATACTTATGCGATATTAGTCCGTAATCGAGATGACAATACCGATGTAACAGACTGGTTTGATGATTGGACACAAAAACACGATACTGCTGCCCACCTTGATCTTGATGACTCGATTTTCAATCTGGCAAGCCGTTATTATCTTCGCCTGTTCACCCGTTCATTAAATTTTCCGCTACTTTGGTTAGGTCATTCAACAGATTCCGACCCCATCAAAGCATTTCACTTTATGCTGAGTGGCTATAAAGTACTTGAACTTTTAAATAACGGTAGTCATAAAACAGATTTATCGCTCTTACCGATAAATCAAGTCATGGCGAATGACGAGGCTTATTTGGTTGTTATCTTTAAAGTCAATCACCGCTTAAAGAGTATCGCCGTTGCTCGTAGTAATCCTAATTTAATGGCCAAGGCACTGAACTGGCATCAGCAGCAGCAACAGAGTCATGTATTACTATTACAGCCTGCTAAGCAATCGTTTAATCCCGCTATTTTTGACGATGAACTAGCCGTTATAAACGATATAGACCCAAACTATGGCAGCGTATTGTCAGACCGCTTAAGTTCAATCACTCAAACTATTTCCATTATCGATCTGTCGAGCGTTTGTCTGAATATCAACTCAGATGCCACCTTTAGTGAAGATGAATTAAGCCTGTTTAACGTGGTTAATTCAGTGCAAGATCAATTGCCGCTGCCCGCTTTGCTTAAACATTATATCCAGCGTGATCGACAAAGATTCTTTGTAAACACACCGGTTACCGCTCGTGTGGGCAAGCAAGTTTTCAATGCTTCTACAATAGATTTATCAAGGGATGGTTTGTCACTACATATTCCCGATGACATCAATATTCTGCACGATGCTCGAATCACTATTGATTTCACCCGCTGGCATAATCAAACCAATAAACATGATTTAACCGGTATTTCATATTCGGTAAAGAATAAAATCGTATTGGTGAAAGGACAAACAAGAATAGGTTTACAGCGTTTGTCACACTTAAGTCCTGTCAGCATAAATCACTTTTTTGAGTCGGTAATTGAACGCAATAAAGACAAGCTTGCACGCAACAATCATGACCTTATTGCAGGCCAAGAAATGGCCATCTATCGAAGATTATTGCCGGCAACCATCTCCTCTATCCCCCTCTACTTTGGTGTTAATTCGAATCAAAAAAGAATATTACAAGCCATTGCAACAACCCAATTTAACCATGCTGACCAATATGACTCACTCTGGCGAGCATTAGCAAAAATGGTTGTGCCTTTATCAGAAATAATTAAAAATAAATCTAGTAGAGAGAATCACAGCGTTAGTTTTGGTTTGTATTGCTACCAAAATAAATCTAAAAATGATGACTGGGTGATTAATACTGATTTTGACTTTTCATACTCAGCAGGGAAAGACTTATTTATTAGTCGAGCCATGGCAAATGAGCGCTATCTATTTTTCCAGTGCTCATTAATGCCTATTCAACTAAATGCATTAGATAAGGAAGACGATTTAAATGCGCAATTGCGTAGCCTACGCAATCAAACACCGCACAAAGTAAAACAAATTCGAGATATCTTATATGGCTTATTTGGTATCGGGAACTTGATTGATGTTACCGATATTATTGCCGCCGCTTATAAAGACAAAAACTAACCTGCAATTTTCATCTTATCGATCCAAACCGAGCCGGTACGTGTATTACCTCGCATATTGACATCATTACCCACCGCTTGAATGCCCATAAACATATCGCGTAAATTACTGGCAATGGTGAACTCATCTATTGGATATTGAATCACGCCATTTTCTACCCAAAATCCTGCCGCACCTTGCGAATAATCACCAGTAACAATATTAACGCCCATACCCATCGTTTCTGTTACTACAATGCCCGTGCCCATTTCTTTAAGTAAGCCAGCAAAATTTAGATCACCACTATCAATCGTCAAATTATGTACGCCACCAGCATTTGCTGTGGTTTTTATTTTTAATTTACGGGCAGAATAGCTATCTAAAACATAGCCTTGCAATACGCCATCTGTGATAATGTCACGCGTTTGTGTTGCTACACCATCGCCATCAAAGGCTGCGCTACCCATTGCTTTTAATAAGCGAGGTTGTTCATGAATATGGATAAATTCAGGAAAAATCTGCTTACCTAGATGATCCAGTAAAAATGTAGACTTACGATACAAAGCACCACCACGAATAGCTGAAATAAATTGACCAAACAAAGATGGCGCCACTTCTGCGGCAAAAATTACCGGATAAGAGCCCGTTTTCATTGTTCTGGCATTTAAACGTTGCAAGGTGTTGTTTGCAGCACGTTGGCCAATATTTTTGGCCGAATCCAAGTCTGCAGCATCACGGGAAATGTCATACCAATAATCACGCTGCATGCCACGGTCATCATTGGCGATTAAGACGCATGACGCGCTATGACGGCTACTAACCGTACTACCAATAAAACCATGACTATTAGCATACACATGACCGCCTTCATGGCTTGACACACTGGCACCTTCGGAATTGCTAATACGTGGATCAACGTCAAAACCCGCTCGTTCACACTCCGTTGCTATTATGATCGCCCGTTCAGCATCGATATCCCAAGGATGATACAAAGACAGATCAGGAAATTCGCTTGCCATCAAATCGGCATCCGCCAACCCGGCATAATCATCAGCTTGAGTATGTTTAGCAATACCGCTTGCTGCTTTTACAGCATCAGCAATGGCTGCTGGTTTTAAATCTGAGGTGCTAGCAGAGGCTTTGCTTTGGCCAAAGTAAACAGTAATACCTAAACCGGTGTCACTATTATATTCCAGCGTTTCAACATCACCTTGTCGTACGCTGACAGACAGGCCTTTGCTATGACTTACGCCAACTTCGGCTGCAGTCGCACCTTGTGATTTTGCTTGTTGTAATGCAATTTCTGCAGCTTGTTCAAGGGCGGTGTTATTCATACGGTTACTCATATTGATAGTTCAACCTCATCAATTTTTTGTCACGAAGATAAAACCCTCGTAGATTTAATACACCTCGAGCATTTAATGAAATCATCAAATGCAAGGCATCAGGATAATCAGCGTCCTTCAGAGCGTTTACTAAAGGTTGTGCCGCTGATGTGGAATGGGAATGATAGATGGCAAACCAGGTTTGTCTCTTATCGACCATCGTTTTTATTGTGGCTAGGCTCGCACTGAATGCCACTGAAAATGAGCCGTGGCTATTGCAGCAATTGGCTAATAGACACTACGCTTATCTCGCTGCTCTAGTAATTTTCAGCTCGCTTTATTTGCTGCCTGTTATACCATAAGTAGCCATTGATTAACCAGTATTTTAGGCAACGTTACCGTTATTTTAGCTATCATTATAGGACACTTTTTTACATATTGGGCAATCAGGATCTTGTCGTAATTTAAGTTCACGCCACGTCATAGCAAGCGCATCGAAGATCATTAATCGGCCCGCTAATGACTCGCCAATATTGCTTAATAACTTAACGGTTTCCACCGCCTGCATGCTGCCGATGATTCCCAATAAAGGTGATAACACACCGCTTTCAGAGCAGGTTTGTTGTAACTCGCCGTTATCTTCATAGATACAACGATAACACGCACTACCAATTTGTCGTGGATCGTACACTGTCACCTGCGCCTCCATACGGATTGCCGCACCAGAGACTAAAGGTGTCACCTGTTGCTGAGTGACTTTATTTAATAAAAATCGCGTCGCAAAATTATCACTGCAATCAACCACTACATCGGCAGCGGTGACCGCGTTCGTTAAGGCTTGTTCACTCAACCTAGTCCTGTGAGTGTCAATCTGAATTCCACTATTAATGGTGCGTAAGCTCTCTGCCGCTGATTCCACTTTAAGACGGCCAATATCTTGTTCACCATGAATGATCTGTCGTTGTAAATTTGATAATTCAACGACATCATCATCTACTAAGGTCAAATGACCGATGCCTGCTGCTGCTAGGTACAAGGCGACTGGGGAACCGAGTCCACCTAGACCGACAATCAGCACATGGCTATTGAGCAATTTTTGCTGGCCAGTAATATCTATCTGCGGTAATAAAATTTGCCGACTATAACGTAGTAGGTGATCATCATTCATTTATTTTTGCTGTACCTAAAAAAGCAGTCAAGGTCAGGATTATACCGCGACTAAGCCTATTGTAACGCGATCATTACCGCCAAAATCTTGTTGTGATGACACCTTACTAAACCCTGCCTCGCTGAATACTTGCCGCACTTGTTTAGCTTGAGCATAACCATGTTCCACCATTAACCAGCCACCCAGCTTTAAACATCGCTGTGCTTGTTTCACTATCAGGCGTATATCGTTTAAACCATCGACTCCTGAAACTAATGCCGATAGGGGCTCAAAACGCACATCTCCT
This sequence comes from Methylophagaceae bacterium, assembly GCA_047636295.1. GTDB lineage: Bacteria > Pseudomonadota > Gammaproteobacteria > Nitrosococcales > Methylophagaceae. Next base: position 6,847 of record JBLIKM010000017.1, on the reverse strand, counting down.
TGCGACAAATGAATGTCATTCGCTTCAATATACGGCGGATTACTCACCACCATATCAAATGACTTATCAGCGATAGCCGCTAACCAACTGCCTCGCCAAAAGGACACATTACTAAATTTATGGTTACGTGCATTTTCTTTTGCCACCAATAGCGCCGCCATCGAAAAATCCATAGCAACGATCTGTGCCGTGGGCTGCTCAGCCGCTAATGATAAGGCGATTGCCCCTGAGCCAGTACCCAAATCAGCCACGTACATGGCAGGTTTGAGTTTATCCAATGCCAGAGAGACTAACAATTCAGTGTCAGGTCGCGGTATCAAGGTATCCTCTGTCACTTTCAAATCCAAGGTCCAAAAACCGCGCTGCCCCGTCAAATAGGCAACTGGCTGTCCTTTTTGACGCTGTTGAATAAGCGTAGTCCATAGAACTTGCTGCGCGTCGGTTAATTTTTTATCCGGCCAAGCATGTAAATAAGATGTTGGACATGCGAGTAGATAGCATAATAAAACGCGGCTATCTATTTTAGAGCTATCAGCATTATTAAGTTCAATATGCCCATACTGCAAAGCTTCAGCTATATTCATTTAGAAGAACATTGCCACCGCTAATACTAACACCATGCCACCGAGCCCAATTACTGTCATTTTCAAAATGGACACTTGTTGACTCAAGGCTTCCAGTCCAAGCTTATCTTCACCTATATTAGTCGTGATATCTGTGTAAGATTTTGTACTGGCTAGTGATTCTTCTACAACTGTCCGCACTATCGGTACAATCATTTGCGTTAAATGGTCATTTAAATAGGTCATGACCATCGGGGCAAATTTAGCTTCAACTTGTTGCATTAATGGCTCAAACATCTGCTGTTCATGACGCTGCAACCAAGCTTTGCCTTCAATATTCAACATGGCCATTATTTGTCTAGGCAAATCTGATTCTTTGGTTGCATTTTGCACGGCTTTTTCTGCCGAGTTAGCCACGGCACCATGCGCGGCATGTTTCGCTACGGAGTTAGCCAGATCTTCCGTCACCCTTTGAGCTTGCATTAACAATTCAGCCTTTAATGCTGGCAACATGGCATCCACTGATAATTTAACCTGCTCAGCCACCATTTGTTCGGCGGTATCCGCTGCAATTTGACGGCTAATATCTTCAGCCATTTCACGGACGTCTTTATGCATTTTAGGTAATAGATTATGCTCGACCGTGGTCATGACGTTAGCTAGTAACGCTTTTTCATCCACCACGGCGACAGCTTCATTATTACTTAATAAAGCGAGTTGTTCTGCAACACTCTGTTTAGCAATGTCATTGATTACTTCTCGACTCACTGTTTCTGCAAATTGACGAAGTTCTTGCTGCATAGTGGGTAATAAATCTTGCTTAACCATAAACTTGAGTTCAGCCAAGAGTTCTGGGGAATTGCTAGACGACGAAGTAGTATCCTCTTGAGGGACAATAGCGATGTGCGGTGCTAATTCGGCAATAATCGCATCCAATGCCTCCACCTCAGGTGGTTTAGTTAAGGTTGCCACCGCACCTACTTCCTGTGATTTTTCTCGATCAGCATCCGTATCATTACCTGTGCACACCACAACAAGTATATGTTTTAAAGTATCATCTGCCTTAATTTGCTGCGTTGTGGTCAGGCCATCCATGCCACCCATCATCACATCCATGAAAATAATGTCTGGTTTAACATTCTCGCCTTTCAGATAAATCAAAGCCTCTTCACCACTGCCTAGTTCAACAACCTTTAAATCGTGTGCAACTAATAACTTGCTCAACGTCATCCGTGCCACACGAGAATCATCTACTACCAATGCTATCTGCTGCATAGTTTTTTCCTAGATTGCAGTCCTATCACCCAATGCGATAGACATCTAAATTCACTTTATTAAGCTGATGGCCCAACATAATCACTTCACCGGTATATTGCTGCTGCATATCACTGGCAAACTCAAAAAAATAGAAACGCTGAATTTGCACACGACCTTGGCGATTACGCTTTAATCGTATTTTTTTCCAACCCACGGTATCATTCAAAAAGGTTAGGTCATGTTGGTTACAACTTCGTTGTGCGGCTTCAATCGCCAGCTCTGCTACACCACGACTATCCCACCAAAACCAAAGCAAACCCAACAATAACAAAATAGTTAAACCATTATCAATCACCCTAAGTCTCCCCACAGGGTTTGCACAACAGCCAAAGCAGCCACCGTCGCCGTTTCTGTTCGTAAAATGCGTGGACCAAAACACACGGGTTGAAAACCCACTGCTTGTGCTTGCCCTATTTCTTGCTCACTCAAGCCACCTTCAGGGCCAATCAATAAGGTAATATTGTCTTGCTGTTCTAATTCTGTGAACCCCCTTTCTGTCAGCGGATCTAACACCAAGCGGCATCCTAGCTTATTTGCTATTAGCGAGTCATCCAACGGCATCACAGTGGATAACTCAGGCAATATACTGCGGCCACTTTGCTCACAGGCACTTACCACTATACCCTGCCAATGTGCCCAGCGTTTTTGAGCACGGCCTCCTGAAAGTTGCACATTACAACGTTCCGTCGCCACCGGAATAATCCTTGTCACACCTAACTCCACCGCCTTTTGCAAAGCATAGTCCATACGTTCGCCACGCGAAATACCTTGTAATAGAGTAATTGATAAAGGTGATTCATTATTCACCGCCACTGTCGACAATAATCGCACTGATGATTCACGTTTCGCTACGACTTCTAATATTGCATCAAGCTCCAAACCTTGACCATCAAACAAGCGCAAGGCATCGCCTTGCTTCAACCGCAACACCTGTACTGCATGACGATGCGCCGCATCAGGCAATGCAAACAGTTCTTTGTCTTGGTTAAGTTCAGGGCAATAAAATCGTGTAATTCGCATTAATTATTCATCATCGCTAATCAAAAGGGTTGGGCCTAGTTTACAGGGAGTTGACCGGTGTTTGAATATTAGCTAAAAGATATTGCTATACTCCGTTAATGAATATTGACTTAGAACAGCTAAAAGACATCGTCATTACCGCCAGTAAGGAGGAGTTGCTGCCTCGTTTTAATTCGGTAAAACGTAACTATAAACATGATGGCAGTGTAGTAACAGAAGCTGATTTAGTCATGCAGGCTAGATTAACGAGTCGCTTAAAAGCAGCGTATCCTGATATAGCCTTATTGGGTGAAGAAATGTCAGCCGAACAACAACAAGCATTATTAGCATCTGACATACCTTTGTGGTGCCTTGATCCTGTTGATGGCACCAGTAATTTTGCCGCAGGTGTGCCTTATTTTTGTGTATCACTAGCATTAATTGAAAACGGCGTTATTACTGTAGGCTTAGTATACGATCCGATTCGTGAGGAATGTTTTTCGGCGCAACGTGGTCAAGGTGCCTATTTAAATAACGAACGGCTCAGCGCTGAAGATACCGGCTTGCCGTTAAAAGAGGCTATTGCGATGATTGATTTCAAACGCCTAACGCCTGAATTGGCCACAAAATTGGTCACCCATCGCCCTTATGGCTCACAGCGTAGTTTGGGTTCGATTGCTTTAGAATTATGTTGGATTGCTGCAGGGCGAGGTCATATTTATCTCCACGGCAAACAGCAGTTATGGGACTATGCTGCTGCGCAATTAATTTTATCTGAAGCGGGTGCGCTAGCATTAACGCTTGAAGGCGAACCACTTCGTAGCAATAGTCTAAAACCAATATCAACTATCGCCGCCTTAGATGAATCATTATTTGATGACTGGGCGACTTACTTAAATATTCCACGATGACTGCTGACAGTCTGATTTCCCTTGACTGGCCGGCACCAGATACCATTAAAGCCCTCAGTACCACCCGCCAAGGCGGCTTTAGCTTACCGCCCTATGATAGTTTTAATCTAGGCACTCATGTTGGCGATCAGCTTAAAATTGTGATTAAAAATCGTGATTATTTAGTCAATGTCGCACAACTACCAGAATCACCACGTTGGTTAAATCAAATACATGGTACTCGCGTTATCAACAGTAATAACTGGCAACTAAACATCGATGCTGATGCCATCGTAAGCCATGAAAAAAATCATATTTGTACGATTATGACTGCAGATTGTTTGCCGTTGTTATTGTGTAACAAACAAGGCGATACCGTTGCTGCAATTCATGCTGGCTGGCGTGGCTTAGCTGCGGGAATTATCGAAAAAACGCTTACTGAGTTTCGCTGTGCACCCCAGGATATTATGGCGTGGCTGGGTCCCGCGATTGGCCCCAGTCACTTTGAAGTTGGTCCTGATGTTTACCAAACATTTACCCAACATTCAGCAAAAGCTATGCAGGCTTTCCAACAAACTGACGCCACCCACTATTTGGCAGATATTTATGTACTGGCTAGACAGCGCTTAGCCATACTTGGCGTCAACGCTGTCTTCGGTGGCGACTTATGTACTGCCACCGATAAACAGCGCTTTTTTTCCTATCGCCGCGATGACATCACCGGCAGAATGGCATCGATGATCTGGATCAGCCCTAAATAAGGTATGATCTTCTAAATTAGATTTATCTCCCCCTTGGATTGTTATGGAATTATTGCTCTGGATCATTGGCTTCAGCTTGATTGGCGGTTTATTAAGTGTCATGGTCGCATCATCATTTTTACTTTTATCAAATGATGCGCGTAACATGGCGGTGCCACACCTCGTTAGTTTTGCCATTGGCAGCTTATTAGGCGCTTCTTTTCTAGGTCTAATTCCACATGCGATGGAACATGAATATGCGGTTGATGCCCATACAATCGGACTCACCTTACTACTAGGTTTGCTCAGTTTTTTCTTACTAGAAAAAATGGTGTTATGGCGTCACTGCCACAGCGATCATTGTGAAGCACATTTACCTGAGCCCGATCAACATAACCATCAAGAGAATAAGAAGAAAGCAGCTGGCACCTTAATTTTAGTTGGTGACACTTTTCATAACTTTGTCGATGGCGTTTTAATTGCCGCGGCTTTTATGACTGATACCCATCTTGGTATCGTCACAGCACTAGCTATCGCCGCCCATGAAATCCCACAAGAACTAGGTGATTTTGTTATTTTATTACACAGTGGTTTTTCACGAAAAAAAGCATTGTACTACAACATGTTATCGAGCTTAGGCACAGTTGTTGGCGCACTACTGGCATATTTTACCTTATCGGACATGCAACATTTATTGCCTTATATATTAATTATCGCCGCTTCTAGTTTCATCTATATCGCGGTAGCAGATCTAATTCCAGGCTTACATCACAAAGTAAAATTATCTGAAACACTGCAACAAATATCACTGATAGCCGCTGGCACGATATTTATTTATATTGCTCATAGCACCTTGCACTAGGCTTTAAATAATGTCTAGGCGATTAATTATTTGGCAATTTACAGATGGAAAACCAGGTCATGAAAATCAAACTAGAGGCTTAATACAAGCAATAGCCGCAGCTACATTAGTAAAGAGTCATGCCATTGATGTCCCGCAAAATTTCTTTCTATTTTTTTCTGCATTACTTTTTGGTGGTTTATATTGCCAGTTATCAAAACTAGAAAAACCTGATTATCTAATTGCAGCAGGCCGACGCACGCACCTTCCTATGTTGCTGGCTCATTTATGGTTTGGTGGCAAACGCATCGTCTTAATGCGCCCTTCTTGGCCACTAAGATGGTTCGATATGCTTATTATTCCTTACCATGACCATCCCAAAGCAAGCCCAAACATTCTAGCAACACAAGGCGCTATCAACACAATAACACCGTCATCTACTCATAATAAAAACCAAGGAATCATCTTAATAGGCGGGCCCAGTAAACATTATCATTGGAATACCATAAGTATTGTCCAACAGATTTCATTATTACTACACAAAATGCCCGAAGTATCATGGCTGATTATTAACTCCCGTCGCACCCCAGAAGATTTTTTAGTTCAATTGCAAACTATGTCGAATAATTACACATTCATTGACCATCGCCAAACCCATAAAGACTGGCTACCAAAACAGCTTGTCTCTGCTGGGCAAATATGGGTATCGCCTGACAGCGTATCAATGATCTACGAAGCGCTAACGTCAGGTGGAGCCGTAGGTTGTTTCGATCTTGAAAAAAATGGCAACAATCGCATTGTAAATGCCATTGACCAACTCATGACAAAGGGCATGCTCTCATCTTTTAGCCAATGGCAATCGACACACCAGTTAACTCAGCCAGCCTTTCAACTAAACGAAGCACAACGGACTGCAGCTTGGATATTAAACAATGAATAAAACACTAACCGTCATTCAAATTTTACCCGCACTGAATAGTGGTGGCGTAGAACGCGGAACGACTGAAATAGCAAATGCACTAGTAATCGCAGGGCACCGCTCAATAGTTATCTCTGCTGGTGGCCGTTTAGTTGAACAGCTTGAAAATGAAGGCACAACACACATTACATTGCCTATTGGTGAAAAACGTTTGAGCACCCTGAAATATATATGGCAACTGAGAAAGCTCTTTCGAGAGGTCCAGCCTGATATTATTCACTTACGGTCACGATTACCGGCATGGGTAGCCTATCTCGCATGGAGAAAATTACCTGTAACTAATCGGCCACATATTGTTACAACGGTTCACGGCCCCTATTCTGTCAACAAATATAGTGCCATCATGACTATTGGTGAAAGGGTCATTGCAGTATCGAATATGATTAAAGGCTATATCGCCAAAAATTATCAAGGTATTAACCCTGATAACATTCAAGTTATCCATCGAGGCATCGATCCGCAACGTTACAGCTCTCAGTATCGACCTAGTGATAACTGGCTCACTGAGTGGAAAAATG
>JBLIKM010000016.1:0-14125 GCA_047636295.1 Methylophagaceae bacterium | reverse complement strand
TGAACATTTGTCCTGTTATATCAATATTTACAATAATTGAAAATAACGATGAATGTGAGCTACTTATAAAAAGATGCATCATTGAAGCGTTGATGGTTTCCAAGTTTGTTGAGGGGTTGTTATGGTCAACAAGGAAAACTTACAAGAAGAAAATACCCGTTGGCATGAGGAGCATTCAACGTGGATACAAGAAACTGAACTATGGCAACATGAGACAAGGCGCTTGCTTGCCCTATTGTATTTGCTAGAACGTGCTCTACCAGAACATTCCTCAATGTTAAAAAAGCATGCCATTTTGATAGCGAAGAATGAGCGGCAGCTGAGTAGTTATGAATGCGACATTGATGAAAACACAGACGTTATATCACAAGAAAAACATACTAAGTTCCACCAGAAATTATCTAATATTCATGAGGAAGCAAAACAGGAGCATTTAAAATTGAAACATACCTATACGCAAGAAATGGGTAAATTCAAATCATTAGTTTTGAAATTATTAAATGAATGTTAATGCGTTATTAGGCACCCCAGTGGCGAACACGACCTGTATCAACATGAATAAAGTCAGATTCAGGATAAAAGCCTACTCCACCGCCATGTAAATTAAGTGCAACCTTACGTAAGTCAGACAATTTATGACCGGGTAAGCGGATGTCGATCCCCCTTACCTTGCATGTGTAAGCTTTTCTTTGCAACACCCGTACTATGTTTACTCAATGCAGCATTTGTTTTTGGTGAGCGATAACCCGAGATGACGTGAAACGCTCGCTTAGCACCCATTTTATGGTGCATAATATTCAACAAGTCAATCAGGTCTTTATCCATCTTATGAACATCGCCAGTGCGAAAATCACGCAGTACTTTATTAATAGCATGTAACTCACCCGTTTGGTATTGGCCTTCAGCCTAATAAGTGGCGTTAATGCTTTCACCAGTATGTAAATTAAGTAATGATAATTTACGCTCCGGCTTTTTTAATAAATTGGCAAATGCACTCGGCATAACAAGGCCAGTGGTAGCACCTAGCCCGACTTGCAGAAAACGTCGTCTGGAAGATGTACGGATATCTGAAAACTGTTTGTGCTGCAGATCTGATTTAAATGTCATTGATTCATCTTAAGGGTAATGTCATTGATTCATCTTAAGGGTAACGTAACGTTATTATAACTTAAGGTATTTTTAACTTTTTAATAATATTTTTATCGCGTTCATAAGTATCAGCTGAGAAGATTACTTCATTCTCATCAAATGATACTGTAAAGTAGACTACATAAATGGATAATGGTTCGGCTAGTTTAATACCTTTATTCTCCTTACTCTGGAGTATATCCAATAAACTCTGGTGTATTTTGCTATCCGCTAAGCTGAAATTAGCGAAGCCAAGTGGATCTTCAACACGAATACAGCCTGAACTAAGATTACGTTTAGTTTCGTTAAATAATTCTTTATGCGGCGAATCATGTAAATAAATCGACCAAGGATTTGGAAATAAAAACTTTACTACCCACCCCTAGCGCGTTATGTTCACCAGGCTCTTGCCTCAATTTGTAGGGAAAATTTTTCCTGCTCAATAAGTACCAGTCAATCAAATACGGTTCTTGCTCAATTCTCTGGCCATTTACATTCGCAAATATCCGAATATCATTCAAATGAAAGTAATCAATATCAGCTTGTTGTTTAGGCAATAAATCCAAGACCGCCAGTTTATAAGGGCACAGTCCAATATGGATTTGCCACCAATCGTGTTATCTGGCTGACAAAACTAGGTGTTTGCCTATATTTGTTGCCTACAATGATCCGCATCGCTAGTTTTTTAGTATTATTTTCTACTGCGCTTAAGGTGTAGTTTGCTAGATTAACTTGCACATATCGAGCACCTAAATTAGTAGGCATCCATCGCTGGCGCTCAAGTGTTGCCTTGATTTGTTTCACTCTATCTTGTGCTGATACATTTAATTCACTACGCGTTTCAGGGCCCATAATACCGTCGTCTTTAAGCCCATGGTTGCTCTGAAATCGACGTACAGCTTGTTCAGTTAAACTATCATACTGCTCGATACTTTCGGTTGCTAAGTCAGGAAATTGATTATCCTCAATCGCTAATGCTGCCATCAATTGAACGTATTCACGGCTATTAGGAATTAAGGTATTTAACTGTGTTTTTAGGTAAGGCGATAGTAATGCCTGTTGTAAAAAGTCAACAGCATCAAACTCAGCTTGAGGGATAAACCATTCAGGCTCTGCCAACCGAGCTTCGAGTCGGCCAACAACCAAGTCATGTATAAATGCCAACACACCATCCGTTAATAAAACATCAAAATATTGGGAAGCTTCGTTATCATCGCTCTGCTGTAATTGCCTTAATGTAGACAAATGATAATGCTCTGCATTGAGACCATGTCTTGGCGCAGTTGCGATAAAATCAAGGGCATCATAGGCCTGATTAGTTAGCCGCTGCTTATTCAACCACAGTGAATTATTGTTTTTATAAAGGGTGGATATCCCGTTGACATCTAGCAACTCGCTATCATATCGCTGGAGGAATTCTGGCGACTGTAACGTCATCGCTCGTACAGGAAAATACAGGCTAGTCAACATGAAAAAAATAACAATTAGGCTTTTCATTTTGAAGATCTGTTCATGCCAGTCTTTAAATGTCGTGAAGAATGTATAAACCCAAGATAATTTACACATTCACGTTTATAATTTTAGCTTAGTGGTGAAGTGACCGAACGTAAACTGTCAGGTGACATTTCGGACAGGGTGGAATGCGACCGGTTTTTTTGAAATGAACTAAGCTGCCACAACTTTTACAAGCAAGCGTGCCTATACTGGTTATTTCACCGGTGTGATATTCCCCAGAGCGCTCTGCTTGTGCAGCCAATTGCGCAAGTTCTAAGCGTGTTTTATCTGCTACTTTGGAAAATACGTCCAGTAAGCGGTCCTCTACTAGCTCTAAATCAAAGCTCAACCATGTTGATAGTTCATCACCCGTTTGTTCAAGGTATTCCGCTACATCATGTAGATCACGGCGAATATAAGAAGCCAACTTCTCTGCTTCTTCCTGCGTTATCTCTTTTAATTCAACAGCTTGCTGCTTTGCTTTTTCGATGTTTTTCTGCAATGCAGGCAGTGCTTGTTGCTCTGCAGTATCAAGTAAATGGGCAACACGTGCCATCATCTTGTCATAAGCAGCAATAAGTTCTCGATCTAAATTTGACTCTTTCATGGTAACGCCCCTTTCTACCTCTGATTGTTTAGGGTAACTTAGCACACAATTTTGAATTGGAGAAAGCTATGTTATCGTCTCGATGCTTATTTTTATTGGGTTTTGTAATTTGCCTATCAATGGTGGCTATTGCTGGCTACTTTCAATTCATTGATAACCTTGAACCTTGCCCCTTATGCATACTACAGCGGGTCTCTACCATGCTAGTTGGCATCGTACTGCTTATAGCTGTATTACATAACCCTAAGGGTATTGGTAAGCGTATTTATGGTTTTTTTGCAGGGCTAGTGGCACTGCTCGGGGCAAGTATTTCTGCCCGTCATGTCTGGTTACAACATTTGCCAGAGGATCAGGTGCCAAGTTGCGGCCCTGGCTTAAATTTTATGCTTGATAATTTCCCGCTGGGAGATACCATCAATATGGTTCTGCGAGGTTCAGGTGAATGTGCTGAAGTATTATGGACGTTTATTGGAATCAGTATTCCGGGATGGACATTACTCGCCTTTATCTTACTTGCAAGCTTATCCTTAATCCCACTATTTCGCCGCTAAGATTATAGCTATTAAATAAAACAGTATGCGATTACATCAACTATTTGTATTGCGCGCAGTGACGTTTAATTCAGATTGAAGTTGGTGGCGAGATCATCGCGCACTAGTTGATTTTAATTGGGTAATAATCATTTATATTCAAAAATATTATCCACACGATATTATTAGACCCATAGGCTGAGCCAAGCAACTGACGCTAAGTAGTCATAAGTTAAATCATATGAGGGTGTTTATTACAGGAGGACTTATCGGAGTGAGGGTAGGCAATCGCTAAAAAACCTTAAACAGTAAGGCTTATTTATGCTGCGATATTATCTTAGATCTTTGATTTAAGTGGAAATTATTAATTACTTCTTACATAAACCAAGGCTAAATTCCTCTTTATTAACGCTTTAACTAATTATCGAGCACGGTAGGTAATACGACCTTTACTTAAATCATAAGGTGTAAGTTGTACGGTTACTTTATCACCTGTTAAGATGCGGATGTAATTTTTACGCATTTTTCCAGAAATATGCGCTGTCACGACATGGCCATTTTCTAACTCTACTCGAAAAGTAGTGTTTGGCATGGTGTCTATTACAGTGCCTTCAAATTCAATATGTTCTTCTTTTGACATAAATTCTAATGTTCACTCAAAAATTAAACGGCTATTTTGCAGGAAAACTACTGATTATTCAAAGTTTTTCATTATTTAAAGCTTGCCATTTCTGATTAATGTAACCCTCGATACCTGAAAAATTTTGTTTATATTTCATTTTTTGACAATTACTTATCCAATAACCCAAGTAAATCCAAGGTAAACCGCGTGTTTTAGCAATATTGATTTGTTGCAGAATGGCGTAGGTTCCCAAACTGTAGGCTCTCATGTCGGGATCAAAGAATGTATACAATGCGGACAATCCATGTTGAATATAGTCCGTCACTGCGACAGCAACTAGCCTTTTTTCGTCTCTAATTTCAATAAAACTTGTTTCAGACCAGCTTGAGGTTAAAAAATTAACGTAGCTTTCTTCTGTCGGATTATCCATTCCTCCACCCTGATGTCTAGCCGCCAAATAACGACAATACAGTTCATAATGCTCCGTGTTAAATGATGCAGGATGTTGACTGATAGTTAAATGTTGATTTCGTTGTAAACATCGGCGCTGACTTCGATTCAAGGTGAAATTGGCCGTATTGATGCGAACAGGTACACAGGCTTGGCAGTTGAGGCAGTGTGGTCGATAAGCCAGAGCACCGCTACGTCTAAAGCCATATTGTATTAGGTGGCTATACAAGGCATTAGTCATGGGTTGATTTGGATCAGGATAAATATTACATGCCTCACGCGCCTCTAAATAAGAACAGGGATGCGGAGTATCCTGATAAAAAACTATAGCGTCACTCATGGGATGGCAGGAAGATCAGAGGCAAGTGACCATAAACCTGGGCAACTTATTCGAGGACGTTGTAGACATAACTGATCAAGTTGCTCAATAAAATCACTGCGTGCCATCTGTTCAGCGCCTAAGCTAGCTAAATGGTCTGAGTACACCTGGCAATCAATAAGTGGAATGCCCCATCGCTGCAATTGTTGACACAATACCACTAAAGCTAGTTTTGAGCTGTCGGTAACGGTGCTAAACATTGATTCACCAAAAAATACTTGACCAATAGCAACGCCATATAAGCCACCGACTAATTGTCCATCCAGCCAGCACTCAACACTATGAGCATGACCCTGTTGATGTAAATTATTATAGGCGGTAATCATATCAGGATGGATCCACGTACTATTTTCAGGATCATCACCCTCTTGTCTCGGCTGAGAGCACGCCGTAATAACCTGATTAAAGGCCTGATCAAATGTCACGGTTATTACTGTATTACGAATTGTTTTTTTCAAACTTTTCGACAGCTTAATCTGATCCGTCCACAATACTAAGCGAGGGTCAGGACTCCACCATAAAATAGGATCATTTTTATTAAACCATGGAAAAATACCTCGTCGATAGGCATTAAGAAGTCGCACCTCTGATAAATCACCTCCAGCAGCTAACAAGCCATCTTCATATGCTTCGCCAACGAGAGGGAAAAAAGCCGTATCTATTTTCGACAACCAAGTAATAGCCATTTAATCGACGAGTTGAGCGTTTAGTTCTTTTGCCCAATGTATCGCATCTAAATATGACCGAGCAATAACTTCAACCGGTAACGGCGAGGCATCAAGTGCAAGCCAATCACCTTTTTCATAGTTTAATACATCGCGTAACGCATGTCCTGCTGGACCTGTTTTATTAAGCAAAGCATCGCTGAGTTCTGTTAATAGGGGTAATTGGCCTAGTACGGTCGCCAAAGGCTTATCTAACAAAGCATCAAGAGTGGAAAATAAACCTGCAGCAAAACTCATCTCTGCAGAGCCTTTATAATATTTTGCCAGCAATTCACACATTCTTGCTCTGGCCATGGCGACAACACGTAACTCATTAGGTTTATTATCTACAGCAGATAAACTGAGCAAACTGGCCCATACTTTAATCTTTTTATGACCCAGCATGATAATCGCTTGTTTGATGCTGCTCACTTCACGTGGCAAGCCAAAGAAAGCAGAGTTGATTAATCGCAACAGCTTATAACTCAAACTTAGATCTTTGCTGATCGTCGCTGCAATTTCTTCCGCATCAACATCAGGCTCCTGAAATTTAACCAACAAGATCATCAAGTTTTGTGCTGAAATCGGTATTTTTTGATTATCATTTGCTAAAGGTACGGTATAAAACTGACCTTGCAACAAATCTAAAAAATGTGTTTTACAAAACTCATAGCCATCATGATCATTAACATTAGTAGCACACAGTATTTTATGATTTTGACGCCAATAGGGTAAATGTTCTGCTAAGGCCTGATAATTCAGCTTCTGCATATCAATCAGTAATGTGTTTGCGTGATCATCACCAGTGACCGTTTCGGCATGTTTGGCAAAAGAAAATCGCTTGTTATAATCACTCGGATAGACACCGCCATTGAGATCCAATATCAGTGATAATGTACTGTCATGACTCTTATATAACGCTTCCTGCCATGATTCGGGCATTGATAATAGGACTTGTTGCTGGTCACTTATTGCCGGCAAAATATCAGGCAATTGTTCTATAAAATTAGGTACAGGGGAATCATTATCAAGTGGTTCACCACGCATGTTCAGAAAATTAAGATGGTAGCTTTTCACATTGAGCTTGTCCGTCACAAATTGTGGTTGACGATGAATCAAGCCAGAAAATGTTTTCAATAATTCAAACGGAAGCTTTTGTTCAGCCATAATAATACTCTTTCTGATTTCTTTTCATCTCAGATCGATTCCCGACCTGAAAAAGCATGGGATAGTGTACCACTGTCTATAAACTCCAGTTCACCACCCAGAGGGATACCATGCGCCAATCGTGTGACATGAATCTTTCTAGCGTGGGCTAACTGGCTAATATAATGAGCCGTTGCTTCGCCCTCAACGGTTGGGTTGGTAGCAAGAATAACTTCTTGGATCGAGTCTTGTTCAAACAATTCAACCAGTTTGGGGATCCCTAACGCCTCTGGTCCAATACCATCTAGTGGTGATAAATGGCCCGACAAGACGAAATATTGCCCTTGATAGTGTGTGGCTTGCTCTATTGCTAGAACATCACTCGGCATCTCAACAATGCAAAGCTGATCTTGACGACGTTGTTGGTCACTACAGCGGATACATAACTCTGCTTCGCTTAAGATTCGACATTGTCGGCAATGATGTACTTTTTCTAAAGCTTGGCTGAGTGCTTGGGTTAAACGTTGACCACCACCGCGGTTACGCTCAAGCAGGTGAAAAGCCATACGCTGGGCAGACTTGGGCCCGACGCCCGGCAGACATCGTAGCGCTTCGACCAGCTGCTCTATACTCGGACCTAAACTAGCCATATAAGATCGATAACAGTAATTAAAATGGTAATTTCATGCCAGGCGGCATCATACCAGCCATACGTTCTTGGCTAGTTATTTCAACCTGACGGACAGCATCATTCACTGCAGCGGCGATAAGGTCTTCTAACATCTCTTTATCGTCTTTAAATAAAGCATCTTCGATGCTGACGCGTTTAACATCATGTTTGCCCGTCATGGTTATTTTAACCATACCACCGCCTGCTTGGCCCTTTACTTCCATCAAAGCCAACTCTTGCTGCGCTTTTTCCATATTAGCCTGCATTTGTTGCGCCTGTTTCATCATGTTGCCCATTCCACCTTTCATGGTAACTCCTCTTTCTAATCTAATGGTTTAATTGTACTTTCAATAACTCTGCCATTGAAAGCCTGTTTCAACTCATTAACTGCGGGATCATTATGAATCGAATCTACTGCATGTTTTTGGCTAAGTTGAGTTTGATGTGCCCGCTCTGCTGCTAAGGTTGGCGTTGCCGGCACAGTATCTTGTTGCGCCTCTTGCTGAAAAACAAGTTTGATTGTTTGGTCTAGATATTTTCCTAGGGCCGTAGCTAATCGGTCCTGTGTTTTATCGCTGCTTAAATGCGCTAACTCAGATGCAATCGCCAAGGTCACTTTATTATCTTCAAACTTAATAAATGCACTATTATCAGCTAATTGGCGAGAAAATGCCGCTAATTTTAAACTAGCAATAACACTTAGCCAATTATTGGCGTTGAGTGTTGTACCTGACGTTTGATTAGCAGTGATGGGGGCTTCATTTTTTGGTGCGGCTTGTGCGGGTATGCTAGGCATCTCAGCAATCTGAGTTGCAGGTTTTGGGCTAGCTAGCACCGTTTTTTTGTAGCTAACAGGTGGTTCAGGAGCGGCATCCACTTCAGCTATTGCGGTTGGTTTAACGCCATGGAGGGATGTTGGCACAGGCTTATTCACCGGTGTAACAACAGCCATCGTTTCAGATTTTTGGGGCTGAAAGCTCAACATCCTGAGCAAAGTCATCTCAAATCCACTTTTAGGGTCAGCCGCTAAAGGTAAATCACGTTTGCCATGCAAGGCAATTTGATACAGCAACTGCACCGTTTCTGGGCTAATTTGTGTGCTGATTGAGGTTAATAATTGTTGTTCGTCATCACTAGTTTGTTCCAGATCGGGTACTAGTTGCACGGTTGCCAAGCGTTGTAACAAGGCTAATAAGGCATTAAGCACGCTGGTAAAGTCACGACCTTGGGCAGACAACTCTTGTGCTTGATCTAATAAGGCTTTGCCATCTTGATTGAGAAGCGCTGTCACAATATGAAACAACTGATGCTGATTTATCGTGCCCAACATTTGGTGTACATGTTCACTCGTCACTTCGCCTGCGCCAAATGAAATAGCTTGATCTAACAAGCTTAAGGCATCACGCATACTGCCATCGGCAGAACGTGCCAATTCCGTTAATGCTCCCGACTCAAATTTAATATTTTCTTGCTGCAGAATGTTAGCAAGATGACCTGAAATTTGATCTAATTCCAAGCGTCGCAAATTAAATTGCAAACAACGCGACAGAATAGTAACAGGAAGTTTTTGCGGATCAGTCGTCGCCAATAAAAACTTAACGTGCGGTGGTGGCTCTTCTAATGTTTTAAGTAGTGCATTAAAACTACTTGTTGAAAGCATATGCACTTCATCAATCAAGTAGACTTTATAACGACCACGGCTAGGTGCATATTGCACATTATCAAGCAGTTCACGGGTATCATCGACTTTGGTACGCGAGGCGGCATCGACCTCAATCAAGTCTACAAATCGACCGGCATCAACTTCTTGGCAACTTTGACATTCACCACAGGGCGTAGAACTTACACCTTGCTCACAATTGAGTGATTTAGCCAAAATACGTGCGAGGGTTGTTTTACCAACACCGCGGGTGCCGGCAAATAAAAAGGCATGGTGTAAGCGATCTTGGTCCAGACCATTAATGAGGGCGCGCAGGACATGTTGCTGTCCGACCACTTCAGAAAACGTTTTAGGCCGCCATTTTCGGGCGAGAACCAAATAACTCATATGCTGGCTTGCTACCTAGTGTCTAGTTGCATCAACCTTAATTCAGCGCTTCCAGCCCTGTTTATAAAGTCTTCGCAAAGGATATTGGGCGATGACTCACACCAGCCAAATCTCGGCGCTCGAGTCCGGAGGCTCCGCTGCTCCCTTCCGGGTCTGACGGGCTGGCCAACATATCGTCGCGAGGAGACCAGTGCAAGTCACCATTGAAGTCAGTAATGTTAAGGGTTTTTTAGTGTTTTGGCTATTTAAATTTAGGAAATATAAATATCGCTTAGCAAAAACTCAGGCTATTTTAATCAGCACAAAAATTACCGTATTACAAATGTAGCGATCCTCACGATGGTGTAATGATCTAATAAAAGTGAAGTGATTGATACCATAAATACCCCCCTTAGTTAAAATTGAGTGTGGGAGATTTGTGGTATTTAGTCAAATATTAAGATTTAACGTAACAGAGGTAAAAGACGAAAAGTGCTGATACAGCTTAATTTAAAGGTGGTGCCCACGGCTGGATTTGAACCAGCGACCTTC
This sequence comes from Methylophagaceae bacterium, assembly GCA_047636295.1. Classification (GTDB taxonomy): domain Bacteria; phylum Pseudomonadota; class Gammaproteobacteria; order Nitrosococcales; family Methylophagaceae. The sequence continues at coordinate 3,817 of JBLIKM010000016.1, read as the reverse complement.
CCCTTAGGAGGGGGATGCTCTATCCAGCTGAGCTACGGAGGCAATAACGAGGAAGGATTATAACAGCTGGTCAGTTATACGCCCAGTTAGATTAAGTTTGGAATGCCGGTTGAGCGGCTATTAAATTCATGGGGTCAATTGAATCCTGTGGAGCGTAAATGGAACGGCGGTTGAACGGCAATGGAGCTAGGAGTACGGCATTGATTGATTAGAAGTGACTGTCTGACAACTACTCGCGTACATTTAGGTCAGTAAGCTTAATCTTCAATGTAATAGTCTTCATCGGCCTTCATAAGCTCAAAACGCTGTTCCATTCTTACACCGACACCATACTTGATCATTAGTGTTGTCAGCTCGTCACCATCTACCAACACGATTCTCTGCGGTAAGTTCTCGACATAGTCCATCGCACCTTTGGTAAAGCTTGATGTCGTCACAAATACACCTTTGTTAGCTCCTCTGCCTAGTAAACTACCAGCAAAGCCTTGTAATTCAGGTCGACCTACTGTGTTTTGACTTGCATATCTCTTGGCCTGCAAATAGATCCTGTCCAATCCAAGTCTGTCTTCGTTGATAACACCATCGATACCACCGTCATTAGACTTGCCAACGTGTTCTGCCGCCTCTTTCAAGCTACCTCCGTAACCCATGCCAATCATTAGGTCGATGATAAGCTTTTCAAAGAACTCTGGTGAACATGAAAGGATTCGTTCCATCAGTTCGGCTTTCAAAATCTGGTGAAGCTCTCGATATGCTTTTTCAATTCGTTCTTGTGGTGTCAGTGTGCTGGATTCAATTGAAATAATCTCTGGCTCTGAAGCATCATCCTTTTTATTTGGTGATAGGTATTCAGCATATTCAGGGTAGCGACTCAGGTACTGTCTACTAAGTTTATCTATATCAGTTGAATAAACGTCTCTACCACGCTCTGTGATGGCGTATATGCCACGTTGACGCTTTTCTAGCAGTCCAGCCTTAAGTAGATCAAATGACGCCCAATACGTCCTGTTATAGAGTACTTTTTGCTTACCACTAGGTAAGGTTTGTTCGCGTTCTTCTTCAGAAAGATTGAAGTGGTCGGCGACATTATCCATGCAATGACGAATCGCTATTTGATCTGACTCGGCAGCCATGTTCAGGATGACAGGCATTATTTGTTCAAACGTTGGTATGGTCAATAGAAATACTCCTTGTTTAACCTAGCTCAAATAATGAAAACGTCTAACTGCGAATACTACAACATAGTTATAGCTGTTTACACGATAATCAATTTAAGGTTACAAACTGACATGTTCTGCTAAACTCAGCACGGGCAATCAGGAGAGTGTTTGTGTCTAAAAACTTTAACGTAACGAAATACAGTGAAAGCTTCAAACAGTTCCGGAACCAAGTTCGGAAATACCCTGCAGAGTCGATGGTACATGCATGTATAAGTCATATCAATCAGCCTAGCGAGTCCACTCTAGAAGAACTTCATCTACTACCATGGTATTTCGTACTATTGATCAAATGGGTTTTGACTGATCCTCTTTGTAAAAAGTCAGGGCGAAAAAATTTAACTCAGAATGAGTTTATGAAAATTTCTCAACTTTTAGACGAACTGATGGGACTGACTCGTCTACCTAGTGATTTTGATAATCACATCCTTTTCATGCGAGCGATTGCTGCTCAACAATTTCCATATCAACAGAAATTATCATCAGGCTTCATCGCTCGTCAGTCTCTGCTGTTCTCACCGCTAGCACATAATCATTCAATTAACACTGACTTCAATAATCATACTGGTATTTCTATACAAACTTATTTAGATCTTTCATTTATGACGTTTGTGCTTCTAGAGCAGACTAATACTAACAGTATCGCTATAACGAACTATCGACAGATACATATAGGTTACTCGACATCAACTGTAAATAAATACATTGAACTTATATCAAAATCATTCAATGACATGAAATCATGGGCATCACAAGATGAAAACAAAGGTTTCCGATCACCGTCAGAACTCTATGAGCCATCCCTTCTTCTGAATTATCCATTTATCAGAACGAGCGATTCATTGATTTGTATTCATCCACAGTTATTTTATAGATCTATAGAAAACTTTGTGTTTGACACGCTTGCAAGACTTAATAAACAGCGACTGATGAGTAAATTTGGAGAAATTTTTGAAAATTATGTCAATGACGGCTTAACAAGAGCAGATTTGTATTTTATTCGTGAACACGAAATAAAAAAACGATACGGCAATAGTGGGCTACAAGTAGATTTTTTGGTGGAAACGGAAACCTCAAATGTTTTTATCGAATCTAAAGCTGCCGAATTACCTCGTCAGGCTATCGCCGCTCATGATAAAAAAATTATACAAGACAAGACTCAATATAGTGCAATTAAAGCAATAGCGCAGGCTCATGCAATACTGAATAAAATGCCAGAGAATGAAGCACAAAAACAAAATTATTTGCTCATAGTAACTTACAAGGAGTCATTTATCGGAAATGGGAAAAAATTCCATGACTACATGGCCACTGAAGCCATCAATGAAATTCTTGAAAAGAATGATTATTCAAGACTAATTCCTATGGAAAATATCTATTTCCTGAACATTAGTGACTTTGATTTTTTTTGCGAAATGATTAAAAACAAAACTATTGATCTAGTCGAAGTTATAGAACGAGCTAAACAGTCAGACTTAACTCCTGAAACAAGTAAGTTTATATTCAGTCAGCATTTGATGAACTGGTGGAATAATGATAAACCTGAACACCTCTCAGCCGAATTCGAAAGAATTCAAACCGATCTAATGAATAATTTAAATTTAAAACAATAACCACTCTTGGCTTCCTACCTAGGCTTGCTAAACTGGCCTTAAACCCAGTAAGGAAGCCATCTCATGGACTACAAACACAAATTAACATCATCACTTGCAACCAAGCTTAATCAACAAACAACCGACAAGCATTTTGAAGTCACCGATACTCTTATTGCCGGCTTTAAACTAAAGCGCTACATCTCTGGCACAATGACATTCAGTCTCATGTACACCGCTCCTGATGGTCGACGTCTTCGCTACACAATGGGCAACTACCCTGCTCTATCCGTTCCTGTCGCTCGTAATCTTGCTGAAACGCTCTACGCACAGGTGAAGCTCGGTCATGACATACAACGTGAAAAACAAGCTGCACGCGATGTAAAACCCGTTCCAAAGCTCGGTTCTTTTATCAACGACACTTACTTGCCTTGGTTTACAACGCAATATAAAGCACCCAAAGCTAAACTGCCATTCAATCAGTTCAAACATCTGTTCGATAAACAATTAGACAAAGTCACTGCATGGGACATTGAGAGCTGGCGGTCTAAACGTCATAAAGATGGTCTGAGTTCAGCAACATCCAATCGATACATCGGAACATTAAAAGCCATGTTCAATCGAGCTGTTGAATGGGAAGTTCTCGACAAGAATCCCATTGCAAAAGTCAAAAAACATAAGTCAGATAGTCGAGCCATCATTCGTTATCTAACTAGCACTGAAGAAGACAGTCTCAGAGCTTCTCTAAGATCCCGTGATCGACGTTTAGCTAAATCAAACCCATTCTATAATGGTCAACAGTTTGTGATCTTAGAAACGATCCTAGGCGGTTATCAAGATCATATTCATCCGATGGTTTTGTTGCTGATAAATACCGGCATGCGTCGTGGTGAAATGTTCAATTTGAAATAGGAAGATGTTGACCTCACTAACAAAAGACTAACCGTTATCGGCAACACGTCTAAGACCGGTCAAACACGTTATATACCGCTTAACGTTGAAGCTCTT
>JBLIKM010000015.1:0-14693 GCA_047636295.1 Methylophagaceae bacterium | reverse complement strand
TTAGCTACGAGATAAACCATGACAATAATTGCAAAAGGTCATTTCGTGTTGGGCGAGTATAACGAGGGGTGCTTAGTATGATACAGCAAATATTATATTTAAAATCAACGTTAAAAATTTCTGCCTACTTAATTTATCGCGCGTCTGCCAAAACAATAGTTATTTTTAGCCTTAATCATTTCCTAACACCTAAGTAGTAATGTTAATAAGTTATGTTGGTTTATGTTAAAAGGTTATAGCTATTATTTTCACTATAATCAACTGCTTATCAGGTGGTTGTAGAGGGTGTCGAGCATTAATCTTGAATGCCAATATCAGGCTATTTAATCATCATTATTTAAGGAAAAGTGAGCTTTTAAAAATAATTGACATCCTGAAAAAGGTGGCGTACCTTGGCAACAAGTGTTTCATGTCAGGAAGTATTGTTTCATAGAGGTTACTTGAAAAGATTCAGTTCAATCAAGTAAATCATTTGATTTTAAATAGTAGGAAGTAGTAATGCCTTATAAACTGCTTAAATTTGGTTTTGGTCGTGAATTTAAAGAATCACGTTATTTTGAAGACGTTAAAATACCTAAAAAGACCTATGACGTTGTCATAATTGGTGGCGGTGGTCACGGTCTAGCGGCTGCATATTACCTCGCGAAGGATCATGGCATCACCAATGTTGCCGTTCTAGAAAAAGGTTATATCGGCGGTGGTAATACAGGTAGAAATACCACAATTGTGCGGTCAAATTATTTAACCCCAGAGGGTGTTAAATTCTACGATGCTAGTGTGAAGCTATTTGAAGGTTTATCTGAAGATCTAGATCTCAATATGTTCTATTCTACGCGAGGTCATTTTACGCTGGCCCATACAGATTCAGCTATGCGTACCATGCGTTGGCGTGCAGAAGTCAATAAACATGTCGGTGTAGACAGTACTGTTGTTGGCAGAGATGCAATAGCTAAAGCCTGCCCTCAAATAGATCTTGATTGTAGTGGACATGCTCCGATCAAAGGTGCTTTGTATCATAATCCTGGCTCTGTTGCTCGTCATGATGCCGTTGCTTGGGGCTATGCACGTGCTGCAGCGCGTTTGGGTGTCGATATTATTCAGATGACTGAAGTTCAAGATATCGATGTTCGCAACGGTAAAGTGCATGGTGTACAAACCAGTAAAGGTTATATTACTACGGGTAAAGTCCTGTCAGCTGTAGCAGGGTTTACACCAAGAATAACCGAGATGGTAGATATTAAAACACCGATTACTATTCATCCATTACAAGCCTGTGTCACTGAACCGATGAAACCATGGTTAGACACGATTATTGTATCGGGTAGTTTGCATGTCTATGTTAGCCAATCATCACGTGGTGAGCTAGTTATGGGGTCTTCTCTAGATCCTTATGAGCTTCATTCAACACGTTCAAGTTTTGATTTTGTTGAGGGATTAACTTCTCACATTGTCGATATGTTTCCCTTCCTTTCCAATGTCAAAGTAGTACGTCAATGGGCGGGCATGGCTGATTTAACCCCTGATTTTGCACCCATTATGGGGAAAACAGAAATCGAAGGTTTCTACATAGATGCTGGGTGGGGAACATGGGGCTTTAAAGCAACGCCCATCAGTGGCAAGACTATGGCATCAACGATTGCCAATGATAAAGCGCATGATTTGATTCATTCATTCCGTCTGTCCAGGTTCGAAGATTACGAACTAACAGGCGAAAAAGGTGCGGCTTCGGTTGGCCATTAAATAAGATAGGTATTGAGATATGAAATTACTTAAATGTCCAATAAATGGAACAAGACCCATTAGTGAATTTGTTTACGGTGGCACGTATCGGGAAATGCCTGATCATGACATTGCAACAGATTCGGAATGGGCAGCTTATGTCCATTATCGTGATAGTGCACCCGGCTTAAAAACAGAGTGGTGGTATCACGGACCAAGTGGAACCTGGTTTATTGCAGAACGAAATACACTTACTGACGAGGTTAAAGATACTTACCTTTTTAATAAACTCGTTGAGCTGGAGTCGGTAAAATGAACATGCGTATTGAGAAACAGACGGGTGAATGGCTTGAGCGTGAGAAGCAAGTAAGTTTCACTTTTGAAGGTAAAAAATTTACAGCGTATGAAGGCGACAGTATCAGCAGTGCTTTATGGGCTTCTGGTGAAAAAGTCTTAGGCCGTAGTTTTAAATATCATCGTGCACGTGGTGTATTGAGTTTAGCTAATCATGATATTAACGTGATGCTCACAGACGGCGAAGATACTAATATACGTGGCGATGTTATTACTGTTAAAGACGGAATGTCTTTAATGGCAGTAAATACATTAGGTGGCGTAAAGAAAGATAACTTACGGTTTATAGAAAAGTTCTTATCTCCATTTTTGGTGGTTGGTTTCTACTATAAGGCATTTTTCAGACCCAGATTTATGTTCCCTTTTTGGGAAAAAATAATTAGAAATGGTGCTGGTTTAGGTAAAGTCAACTTTAATTATCCAAGAATACCGAAACCAAAATTAAATGAACACTATGATGTGTTGGTTGTCGGTGCGGGGCCATCAGGCATGGCAGCAGCCTTGGCAGCTTCGCTTGATAAACAGCTTAAAATATTAATCGTTGATGAGAACAAACAAGCCGGTGGTAGCTTGGGTTATGATCGTGCGGGTAGTGTTGTTCCACAATCACAAATGGAAGAGCTGCTTAGCGAAGTTAATAAAGCAACTAATATTACCTTACGAACAAATGCCTATGCGGGTGCCTACTACACCGATCATCTTATTCCGATCGTTGAACACCGTGGTATTACTAAAGTACGTGCCAAAACACTCATTATCGCAACAGGTGCATTTGAACAACCACCGGTATTTCGTAACAATGATTTACCCGGTGTAATGAATGGTTCAGCTGCACAGCGAATGATTTATCGTTACGGTATCAAACCATTCAATAATGGTGTGGTGTTTACCGCGAATGATCATGGTTACCGAGTAGCTCTGGACTTAATTCATGCTGGTACCATCGTCAAAGCAGTAGTTGATTTGAGGAAAGACTATGTTTCCAATGCTATCACTAAAGAACTCGTTAATCACGGCGTACAAATCTATGCTAATCACTGCGTTTATGAAGCTTTAGCAACCTCAGATGATATGGCAGTAAAAGGCGTTGTTATATGTCCTTTTGATGAAGACACTAATAAAGCTGAACCTGAACATTCATTCACCATTGAATGTGATGGCGTAGCAATGAGTGCCGGTTGGGCATCAGCTGCAGCGTTGCTATATCAGTCTGGTATGAAAGTTAAATACGATTACACCATTGAACAGTTTATCCCTGATTCATTGCCTAAAGGGATCTTTGCAGCAGGCAAAGTGAATGGTATTTTTGATTTAGAACAGCGAATTGCTGATGGTGCAAGAGCAGCTGCAGAAGCTATGCGTCATATCGGCATGGATAATGCGCCTCATATTACGGTACAAGCACACAACACTGCAGCACCAAGTCACTTTTTTCCTGTGGTATCACATCCAAAAGGCAAGAACTTTGTTGATTTCGATGAAGATATTCAAGCAAAAGACTTCATAAATGCAGCAAAAGAAGGCTTTGATAACATTGAGTTGATGAAGCGTTTTACCACCGTTGGAATGGGACCTAGTCAAGGCAAGCATTCTAATATGAATGCTATTCGTATTCTGGCTAGGATCCGTGAGCTGCCTGTTGAGAAAATTGGTTCAACAACCTCTAGGCCATTCTTTCATCCAACACCGATTGGTCACATAGGCGGCAGGAATTTTCATCCAGTACGTCAATCCGCTATTCAAGGCTGGCATGCGGAAGCGGGTGCAGTATTTGTAGATGTAGGCGCTTGGTCTCGACCTGCTTATTATGACAAGCCTGGTTTTGCTGTCGAAGAAATTATTCAGCAAGAATCAGTGGCCGTACATAAATCTGTGGGCATCATTGACAGTAGTTCATTAGGTAAGATAGAAATTTGTGGCCCTGACGCCGTTCAATTTTTAGAAAAGTTCTTCACTGAAAAGTTTGCGGACCAAAAAGTGGGTGATATTCGCTATGCCTTATCAATTGATGAATCTGCTGTGATAGCGGACGATGGTATTGTCAGTAGAGTTAAAGATGAACTGTTTTATTTGACTATCGGTACCTCTAATACTGCGATCGTCTATCGTGAGATGCAACGCTGGTTACAAATGTGGCAATTAGATGTTGTGCTAATAAATGTTACTGGCAGTTGTGGCATCATTAATGTTGTAGGTCCTAAATCAGTACATGTAATGTCATCGCTTACACAAGATCCTTCAGTGTCTACTCTAACGGCGGGTAAGGTTGAGGAAGCAACCATTGAAGATGTGCCAGTAAGGATCATGTGCGTTACCTTTGTGGCAGATATTGGCTATGAAATTCATGTACCAGCAGACAGTATGTTGGCTGTTTGGGAAAAAATCATCAAAGCCGGTACCGCCTTCGATATTCGACCATTTGGTACGGATACTCAGCGTTTATTAAGATTGGAAATGGGCCATTATTTACCTGGTTATGATACCGACGGTCTGACCATTCCTTATGAATTGGGATGTGACTCTGAACTAGCTATGGATAAACCCTTCTTTGTTGGCCAACGAAGCCTTAAAATTCTGGCTAAGAAAACGCTAAAAAAACGCCTTGCTCCTTTTACGCTCGCCGTCGATTTCTCTGGTCAAATGCCTGAAGATTGTAATTTAGTCATTGAGAACGGTGAGATTAAAGGTCGGGTAACAAGCATCTCATTTAGTAGCGAGGTAGGTCGGGTTATTGGTTTTGCTTATATCGACCCTAATAAGGTAGAAGCCGGTTCTCAATTTGAGATTAAAACTGATAATGGCTCAATGGTTAAAGCTACCGTTGTTAAAACACCATTTTTAAATAGTAAAAAGGAGTTTTGATATGTCTAGCATGATGAAATCGACCCCCGTTGCATATTTTCAAAAAAAGCTTAACCCAAAAATGGGCGAGGTCAATGGCATGCAAGTAGCCATGAGCTTCGACACCGTTGATCTAGAACAAGATAGAAATCAAAAACTAGCTGTGACAGACGTGAGTTTTCGTCAGAGGTTTGGTGTTAAGGGTCCCCACGCTAGCCAATGGCTAGCATCTCAAAAAATTAATACGCCTGATTCAGTAAATTCATGGGTCATGGATAACGATGTTTTAGTGTTAAGGCTAGGTAGTTCCGAGTTTTTAATTGAACAACAGGTTTCTGGTCAGGTTTGCACGCAGCTAGACCAAGCAATCCAAACCGATACTTTAGGTGTTTATAAGGTATTACGTGCTGATGCGGCTTTTGTTATTAGTGGCGATCAAATGCTGACTATGTTTTCAGAGCTATGCAAATTAGATTTGACTGAAAAAGCACTGAAACCTAATCAAGTAATAATGACTCAGGTAGCAGATATTTCAGCCACGATAGTGCCTGAAATAATAAATGACCGATTAGTTATTCGTTTGTGGTGCGATGGCACTTATGGCGGCTATATGTGGAGAGTGTTGCATCAACTGGCACAAGAGCAGGGTGGTGGAGCAGTAGGTTTAACTAATTGTTTTAAACATAATAATGAAATATAGGGTAAATATATGAATACTGTAGAAGAAGCTAAAAAATTTCTTAAAGATAATGATGTCAAGTATGTCTTGGCTCAGTTTGTAGATCTACATGGTGTAGCTAAGGTGAAGACGGTACCTGTTGCTCATATGAAGACCATTCTGAATCCTGGAGCAGGGTTTGCCGGTGGCGCTATTATCGGTTCAGGTATTGAACCTAACGGTCCTGATTTTTTTGCTCGCGGTGATTTAGCTACATTATCATTGCTACCATGGCAAAAAGGTTATGCTCGGATCATTTGTGATGGTCATGTTGACGATAAACCTTATGATTATGACACTCGCGTTGTTTTGAAAAACCAAATGGCTCGTTTGAAAGAAAAAGGTTGGTATTTGTATACAGGTTTAGAGCCTGAATTTTCGCTACTTAAGTTGACAGAAGCCGGTAAGGTAGTCCCTGCAGAAGGAACTGATACGTTAACTAAACCATGTTACGACTATAAAGGTATAACGCGTAGTGCTGAATATCTAGAACGTATGACAGAGGCTTTAATTGAAGCTGGATTAGATATTTATCAAATCGATCATGAAGATGCCAATGGTCAGTTTGAAATTAACTATACCTTTGATAACTGCTTAAAAAGTGCCGATGACTACATTATGTTCAAAATGGCAGCCAGCCAAATTGCACATGAAATGGGCATGATTTGTTCATTTATGCCTAAGCCTTTTACGGATAAACCAGGTAACGGCATGCATATGCATATGTCGGTTATGGATGAGGGTGGTAAGAAAAGCTTATTCCATGATGATAGTGATGAAACGGGCCATGGTTTATCGCCATTAGCCTACCATTTCCTTGCCGGTATATTAGAGCATGCCCCAGCAATCTGTGCAATTGCAGCACCTACGGTGAATTCTTATAAGCGTTTGGCTGTAAGCCATTCAGTAACAGGGGCTACATGGGCGCCTAGCTATATTTCTTATGGTAATAATAACCGTTCAACAATGGTGCGTATCCCCTACGGTCGTTTAGAATTACGCCTCCCGGATGGCGCTTGTAATCCCTATTTAACTACAGCTGCAATCATTGCCGCGGGTCTTGACGGCGTAGAACGTAAATTAAAAGCGGGTGCTGGCAATGTAGGCAACTTGTTTGCTCATACCCATGCTGAGTTAGAAGAGATGGGCATTGGTATTTTACCTCAAACTTTAATCGAAGCTACTGACGCTTTGGAAAAAGACACCATTCTTTGTGCAGCATTAGGTGAAGGTGTCAGCAAAGAATTTATTAACTTAAAACGTGCTGAATGGGCTGAATATCAATGCCATGTTTCAGATTGGGAAATCAGACGCTACGTAGAATTTTTCTAAAAATTAGGAGCATGTTATGTGTGGAATTGTAGGATTATTAATAAAAAATGAAATGCTTAGGCCGCAAATAGGTAAGTTAATGTTACCTATGCTAATAGGTATGACGGAACGGGGGCCTGATTCAGCGGGTTTGGCGATTTTTGGTTCGGCAGCGAAAGATAATGAAAGGAAAATAAGTTTATATACCTTTGATCCTGAATTTCTTTGGCAGAAACTGAGCGATGATTTTCTTGCTCACTTAGGTAGTAACGTGCATCTTCAGCAAGTTGCAAACCATGCTGTTATGACGACAAATCTTGGCGTTGACTTAGTTACAATATGGCTTAAGGAACACTATCCTTCGGTACATATCTTGTCGGTAGGCCAGCTAATGGAAGTGTATAAAGATGTAGGCACACCCGCACAAGTTGCAGAACGTTATAATTTTGAAGGCATGAGTGGTTCACATCTTATCGGTCATACACGTATGGCAACAGAATCAGCTGTTACACCTGAAGGCGCACATCCCTTCACCGCTGGCGAAGATTGGGGCCTTGTCCATAATGGTTCATTTTCTAACCCAAATAGTATCCGTCGCATGTTGGCACATAAGGGTATTAATTGTGTAACAGAGAATGATACTGAAGCAGCTTGCCGCTTTTTAGAATGGCGTATGCGTGAAGGTGATGATTTAGAAGCAGCATTACATGCTGGTTTTGAAGAATTGGATGGCTTTTTTACCTTGTTAATGGGTACTAAAGACCAACTTGCATTGGTACGTGATCCCTTTGCATGTAAACCAGCCGTTGTTGCTGAACATGATGATTATGTGGCTATTGCATCTGAATATAGATCATTAGCGCACCTACCTGATGTTAAAAATGCAAATATTTATGAACCTAAGCCAGAGGAGCTATATATATGGAAAGTTTAGATCTCGAGAAGATGAGTGTTAGGGAGATTAATCAATATCTTCATAAAACTTTACCTGGTAGTAAGGTAACCGAGCTTGAGATTGTTAATCCAACAGGTGAACACAATATCGCGGTAGGTATGGACACTGAATGTACGATTGATGTGCGTGGTCATGCTGGTTATTACTTAGGTGGAATGAACAAAAAAGCGAATATTACTGTGCATGGCAATGCGGGTCAGGGTGTAGCTGAAAATATGATGTCAGGCAGTGTTCATGTCAAAGGCTTCGCTTCAGCTTCAGCTGGTGCGACTGGCCATGGCGGTACCTTAGTCATTGACGGTGATACTGGTTTGCGTTGCGGTATATCGATGAAAGGTATCGATATTGTTGTTGGCGGCAGTATTGGTAATTTCTCAGGTTTTATGGCGCAAGCTGGACGCATGATAGTGTGCGGTGATGCGGGCGAAGGTCTAGGCGACTCACTTTATGAAGCGGTCATTTATGTTAAAGGTACTATCAAGTCTTTAGGCGCTGATGCCCAATTAGAACCGATGACAGAATCTGATTATGAGGAAGTTAAAACGCTACTTGATTTTGCTGGATTTGAACATGATCCAAAAGATTTTAAACGCGTCGCTTCGGCAAAACAGCTATACAACTGGAATGCTGATGCCAACCAAGAATATTAATACTGGAGTCAATCACAATGAGTAAACATCATTTAGAAGAAAGCGTTGGATTTAGTAGCAAGACGAGAGACTATATTCAGCGTGCTTCTTCAACAGGTTTATATGAAATAAGAGGAATAGGCGCAAAGAGAGCACTACCATCATTTGATGACTTAGTTTTTCTTGCTGGTTCAGCATCACGCTACCCGCTAGAAGGTTACCGTGAAAAATGCACAACAAAAACAGTTTTAGGTACGCGTTTCGCCAAAAATCCGATTGTATTGGATACACCTATTACGGTTGCAGGCATGAGCTTTGGCGCACTGTCAGCCAATGTTAAAGAATCACTGGGTATGGCTGCCACTAATATGGGCACGTCAACAACAACCGGTGATGGTGGTATGACACCAGAAGAGCGTAACTCTTCTAAAACCTTAGTCTATCAATGCCTACCTTCACGTTACGGTTTTAACCCTGATGATGTGCGTAAAGCTGACGCAATTGAATTAGTTATTGGTCAAGGTGCTAAGCCTGGTGGCGGCGGTATGTTGTTAGGACAAAAAGTTAATGCACGAGTAGCTGGTATGCGTACTTTGCCGGAAGGTGTTGATCAACGTTCTGCATGTCGACACCCTGATTGGACGGGACCCGATGATCTTGCTATTAAAGTAGCAGAATTACGTGAACTCACAGATTGGGAAAAACCTATTTATATCAAAATAGGGGCGACTCGCGTCTATCATGACGTAAAATTAGCGGTGCATGCTGGTGCTGATGTAATTGTGGTTGATGGTATGCAAGGCGGAACAGCGGCAACTCAAACTATCTTTATTGAACATATCGGTATTCCAACGCTGGCAGCGCTTAGACAAGCGGTTGAAGCTTTAGAAGATATGAACATGATGGGTACCGTGCAGTTGATAGTTTCAGGTGGTATTCGTTCGGGTGCTGACGTAGCTAAGGCCTTAGCAATGGGCGCAGATGCTGTGGCGATTGGTCAAGGAATGATGATTGCACTTGGCTGTAATAATGACACCTATATTAAAGATGGTGAGCACCATTCTGCTGAAGCAGATTATGCTGCATTAGATACTAAAGCGGGATTCTGTCATCACTGTCATACCGGAAAATGCCCGACAGGTGTAACGACGCAAGATCCTATTCTTGAGCAGCGTATAGAACCTAAAGTAGGTGCTAAACACGTTACCAATTATATAAAAACACTCACTATGGAATTAACTACCGTAGCACGTGCTTGTGGTAAATCTAATGTTCACCATCTTGAACGTGAAGATCTAGTGGCGTTAACGCTTGAATCAGCCGCTATGGCAAAATTGCCGTTAGCGGGAACATCTTGGATTCCTGGTGTTACTGAACACAAGTAACACGTAGGAGGGAATTAAGCCAAGGACGGCTTAATTTTTAAGAATATAAGGATCTTTCACTCTGGCTTATGGTCAGTATAAAAGCGAACAAAAAATCTAAAGGCAGTATGGATTTTATTGTTAGACCACAAAATATTGAATTTTATAGTCCAGGGTGGCATTGGGATGGCTTATTCAAAACACCTCTAAATTGGCCTCAGTATTCGATTGCTAAATATCAGGATACAAAAGCATCGGTATCTGTATTAGACAAATTTGTACCTGACTTATTTAAAGATGAAAAAGTAAAACAATTATTAGTAACGCCCGGTTCAGTAAGAATTACTTATATGGCTAAACAAGCTATACGTGGTGAATATTTATTAACTCGTAGCGCGGTATTTGATGATCAAGCTATAGCTAGCGATGATGTCAAAAAAATTATTGAATATGCAATTTCAATTCGAAAAAGTATAGAAGAGGAGAGTGACTAATGACTCAAGTTTCTGAACAATTAAAACAGACAAAAGCACCATTATCCCCCTATTTAGTATTGCTAGTAGCCATATTATTACCTGGCGTGGGACAAGTGTTAAATAACACAGCGTTACGTGGATTGATTATGCTTGGTTTTATGCTGATGCTTGGCGTTTTAACCTATCAGGTCGCGAGCCCAGATGTATCTGTTATTGGTCAATTTGCCGGAGGGATATTTATATACTCGGTCATGATATTTGATGCTTATTATTGGGCGAAATATCGTTCTCTAGTTTTTAACAATTGAATAAAACAGCACTAATCAGCAACACAGGATGTTTCATATTGTAGTTTTGGCTAATGGGCTGAAAAAGGAAACTGCAGTGTCTTATTAGATAAAGTGGCCATTGTAATAATTAACGGAACAATACTACATGATAGAAGGAGTTAACGTACATGGCAAAAGTAACCAATTATAAGCGTAAACAATCGCTCTATGATGCAGTCGGCGGTCAAGATGGCATCACAATCTTAGTCAATGTGTTTTATGATTTTGTTGAATCGACGCCAGAGGGTGGCCCTGTCGTGAAGTTACACTTGCGTGGCCATGGTATTGGGCATGCACGTGTAGAGCTGGTTAATTTTTTATCAGGTTTTTTGGGTGGGCCTAATGTGTTTGCTGAGAAATGGGGGCATTCAAATGTTAGGCATATTCATGATCATGTAAAGATTAACCAACAAGCAAGTGATTCGTGGATGGCCTGTATGGAGATGGCGATGGCTGAACGGGATTATGATACTGAACTAAAGCAACGCTTGAGGGAAAATTTTCAGGTCATCACCACATTATTAATTAATGAATAGTGGGTGAATCAGTTTATCTCAATCATAAATAGATAATTCAATTTACATTCTACTCTTTTGGGAGTAACGCCTAGTAGGAATAGTAATGTTACCGGGCAAGATTGATAATGTGTTTGCAACATAGTTGTTTTCTCTAGCCCATCTTTATGGGTGCTTTTGAGGGGCCATTAAGTGGTCCCTTTTTTTAAGGAACGCAGCAATGAATAGAATTACTTTTGAGACTACGGATATAAGGTTTAAACCATGAATTTTCCATTGCAAACTGAGTTAGTAGATGTTCAGAATACGCCAGATGTACGAGAACTTTCAATAGATCAAGTTGGCATCAAGGGCATAAGACATCCGATACGATTCAAAAGCAAAGAGGGTGAGCATCAATCGATAGTGGCTATGTTTAATATGTACGTACAATTACCTGATCACGTTAAGGGTACTCATATGTCGCGCTTCGTTGAGATCCTCAATGCACCGCACCGCATATTCTCATTAGAAACTTTTGAAGATCTTACCCGTGAAATGCTGGGGAAACTGGAAGCTAAAGCCGGTGAGATAGAAATGAGTTTTCCCTATTTCATTAACAAGACCGCACCTGTTTCTGGTGTAGAAAGTTTGATGGATTATGATGTGGTGCTGACGGCAAGAGTGCAGGAAAATCTGTTCAACTTGACGATTAAAATCATGATACCGGTAACAAGCTTATGTCCCTGTTCGAAAAAAATAAGTGAATATGGCGCACATAATCAGCGGTCCCATGTAACTATTACGGTTAATTCTTCGCAGTACATATTGTTAGAAGATGTGATTACTTTAGTTGAAAATCAAGCTTCCAGTCAGCTCTATGGCTTGCTTAAGCGGACTGATGAAAAGTACGTCACTGAATATGCCTATGATCACCCCAAATTTGTTGAAGATATGGTGCGTGATGTAGCGGGTGAGCTTTCAACAGACCGTCGTATTATTAGTTACACCGTCGAATGTGAAAACTTCGAATCCATCCATAATCATTCTGCTTATGCAAAAATTGAGAGGACACTATGAATAATACCGTTTATCCGGCATCTTTCAGAGCAAATTCTGTTAATGGCATTTCTCCTATCACCGACATTATTAAGGATATGAGTCAGGGCAAGATGATTGTACTTATCGATGATGAAGGTCGTGAAAATGAAGGTGACCTTATATTAGCCGCTGACTTTGTTAGCCCTGAACATATCAATTTTATGGCACGTTATGGACGAGGACTTATCTGTCTGACATTAAATGAATCGCGTTGTCATCAGCTAGACCTACCTTTAATGGTTAAAAATAATAACACCAGTATGGGTACAAACTTTACCGTTTCTATTGAAGCCGCTGAGGGTGTTACTACTGGGATCTCTACCGCGGATCGTGCACGTACGATTCAGGCAACGGTTGCCAAAGATGCTAAGCCAGAGGACATTGTTAAGCCGGGTCATATTTTTCCACTGATGGCACAGAATGGCGGTGTTTTAGCTCGGGCAGGCCATACTGAAGCAGGCTGTGACCTTGCCGAACTTGCAGGGCTTGAACCTTCTTCAGTTATTTGTGAGATTATGAAGGAAGACGGTAACATGGCTAGGCTACCTGATTTACTGGCCTTTGCTGCAGAACATAAGCTTAAAATTGGTAGAATTGCAGATTTGATTCAATATCGAAATCAGACTGAAACGCTGGTTGAGCGAATGACTGAACGAACTATCACAACGGCATATGGTAATTTTAACCTTATTGCTTATCGTGATAGAACGACTCAGCAGCTCCACATTGCACTTGTTTATGGCAAGCCGGAGCCTAAACATGTCACGATGGTTCGCGTTCATGAACCGTTGTCCTTGATAGATCTCTTGGATCTGGATAGCCCAACACATAGTTGGGGTATTGATGATGCAATGGCCGCTATCAAAAACGGAGGTTGTGGCGTCATTGTTTTATTGCGAAGAAATGAAGATGAAGATGCTTTGCTTCAACGCATAGAAAATACAGCGGTTGTACAAGATGCAGATTATGAACTGAGAGACTTTGGCATCGGCGCTCAAATTTTGAAGGATATTGGTGTCAAGCGGATGCGTCTGATGACTAACCCAAAGAGAATTCCAAATTTGACAGGCTTTGAATTACAAGTTGAAGGTTATATCTCACCAGAAAGTGACGATAATCATCTAGGTTATCAACGTCATTATTCTTAACAATCTCTGTGTATTTTAATAGTAGTAAATAGAACAATGACAGATACCGCATTAGAGCTAGCAACACATAAACATTATCTCCGTAATCAACGATGGGGTTTTACTTGGGCCTTATGGACGGCTGTTCTTTGGGGAGCATGGTATATACCTGGCACTGCAATGTGGTTTGAGCATCCCTTTGTTGATATTGACATTAATGATTCTGCATTAAGATTGTCTGCGACGGCAGTGATGACATGGATACATGCAATTTTGGTATTTCTATTCCTGTTGATATGGAATGGTGTACTCGGTAAGTTAAAAGATTATGGCCGCACCATAGTCCGTTTTCGTCATATTTCTAAGTGGTATGCTTTGGCTTCCTTGTGTGGCGGTCCAATGGCTATTTTTGGATCCTATATGGCAATGGGTTATGTCGGCCCTGTATTTGCTGCTATCACGTCACTGTTTTACCCCGTAGTAGGGGCTGTGACTGCACGATTATGGTACAACGAAAAAATATCAAAGCAAGCTGCATTAGGTATGGCCATTATTATCATGGGTGGCATTGTTATATATGGGCCGGGCCTATTTGGAACAGCGGATTCAACAAATGATCTAGCATGGCTGGGCTATCTGGGCGGCATTATATCAGCGATTGGCTGGGGGACGGAAGGTGCTGTTGCCGCTAGGGCAATGGACGTAACGGATCCGGATGTCGGCATTCAATGTCGTTTTAGTTTTGAAATACTTTTCTGGGGTATTTTCATCTTACCCCTATTATCAATATTCACTGATATACCGATAGGCTCGTTAATTATTGATACCTTGTCTAGTTGTAAAGCTATGTTGTGGATGGTGTTGGCTTCAATAGCCCATGCCTATTGCTATACCTCTTTCTACAAGAGTTTCACTTTGATTGGTGTTGGACGGGGAGAAGCGATCGGCAATCTTTATGGCGTTTTTGCGGTGATTTTTGTTGCGGCTGTTACTTTGGAGTTACCCGAATGGTATTTTGTAGTCGGCCTTGCGTTCACCGTGGTTGGCAGTTTCGTAATGTTCCGTGAATCTGCTGAGTCAATTTCTCAACTCCGGGATGTTGCTACAGAGGATATTGTCTGATGAAATTACACCAGAAAGGATTTTTGCTTGTTGAATTATCTAAGCACGAAAGTATATGGGATAAAGATTTAATCCCTAAAGTATTAGATGAATACAAGTTGTCTAGAAACTACTGGTTTAAAAGTCTCTGTGTGACGCTGGAAGAATTAGCTG
>JBLIKM010000014.1:0-15192 GCA_047636295.1 Methylophagaceae bacterium | reverse complement strand
TCAAACCACACCGAGACTGATAAGGTACTATCGAATGAAGATTCTTAAGTATCGAGCTATCGAAATTATTCCAGGAAAGGGCTGTAACTGTGGCTTATCAAAGCATGCTGGCAAGCGAATGCTTTACAGCGAAGTTCTTAAACTATTCACAGCTACAAACTCAAGCTGTAGTTGTACATTCAAGCATTATGAAGATCACAGACATTTAAGTGACAGAAGAAAATTTGATACTAAGAGCCTGACATCAAATCCTCATGGTCGAACTCGACCCTATGGGAGACGAGTAGTTGATGTACATAACCGCTCACGAGATCACTTTGCTAAAATAAGTATGGAGGTAACATTCACAGCACTGCAACAAGCTGGATAATCTTAGTTTTCACAAATATCCCCTTTATCCAAGGTTCAAGTCCTTAGAGATTCACCACCAGTAATCAAGCCTCAGTAATATTTTCGATGTTGGGCCTTTTGTGTGGTGTAAGATTGAAATAAAAATCGCGATTAATCTAGCAGCACAATAAAAAACATCATCAGGCTAGCAATAGAATAAAACTAATCCCTAATTAAAGTATCTTCGCCTATATAATGACACTCTCTCAACGTCCCTAACTTGCTTGTGGCCAATTGGATGTATGTCTGAGTTCTCACCTTTATTTGGCAAATAATTCAACGTTGCGTGTCTTTTATTATGATACCCTTCTCTTGAACTAATCGGTTCACATGTGAGGTGATAAGTGAAGAGAAGGCAGTTTATTGCATTATCTATCCTGGCGGCTTTCGCCAATAGGGGGGAAGCGCTGACGACATCACGCCGTACGGGATTAGTGCTGGATGACCGATTTTCTGAGCACCAGATCAATCAAGCTCACCCAGAATCTCCTGCTCGTTATCAGGCAATTAAAGACTCGTTATTAGAACATAATATAGTCAGTTCCACATCGATAATCACTCCCAAGAAAGACGTTGAACAATGGCTCACATTGGTCCATTCACAGCAGCATATTGATTCAATTAAAACCAAGCAACCCGAAACACATCAGCATGCATTGCTGGCAACAGCAGGTGTTTTGTCAGCTGTAGATGCCCTTTTTACAGATCAAATAGATAATGCTTTTTGTGCATCGCGTCCTCCAGGCCACCATGCTAGCAACACTGGTGACGAAGAAGGATTTTGTTACTACAATCATGTTGCTATTGCAGCTCGATATGCCCAGAAACGCTATGGTATTAACAAGATTTTGATAGTCGATTGGGACTATCATCATGGCAACGGTACAGAATGGGCTTTTTACTCTGATCCTGATGTATTGTTCTTTTCCACCCACGATATGTTTGCTTATCCTGGTACGGGCTCCCCCTCAAAAACAGGAGAGGGTGCTGGAAAAGGCTTTAATATTAACGTGCATTTAGACTGTGGAGCTACTGATAGTGACATTGTCGAAGCATTCAAGCAGAAGTTATTGCCCGTCATTGATGATTTCTCGCCCGAACTTATTCTAATTTCAGCTGGATTTGATAGCCGACAAGATGACCTTCTGGGTTGTCATCAAGTAAGTGATCAAGGGTTTTTAACACTGACAGAAATGATTAAAACGATAGCGGACAAACAGTGTGATGGCAGAATTATTTCTGTTTTAGAGGGTGGCTATAATATTCAAGGTAATGCGAGCGCTGTCACCGTACATCTAAAGTCATTAATGACATAGTAGGCTTTGTTCAATTTTCTTAATCTAGTTTAAAACCTGCGATTTTTAGAGCTCTCATCTTGTTTATAGAGTTCAACTTGACCTTGTTGATTCCTAATTATCAACTCCTATACATTGAAAAGTAATATAAACGCTCTACCGACATCAAGATTTTGATAAATAGCCGGTTTATTGCCATTACTCCCGATATAATATCACAACGCTGAAGGGTCGAAATGAGACTTTCTGTTACATATATCTAAGGAATAGTGATTGAATTACATTGCAGATAAAAACTATATAGCTCAGTATCACCACTATGAATGAAAAAATTAAACATCATGGTAAGGGAACATTTTCCATCTTAGTTGTGGATGATGAACTTGGTATTCAGAACTTTCTTCAACGGGCACTGAGTAAGACTTACGCCTTGGTAGAAGTGGCTGGTTCTGCGGAACGGGCAGAAGTATTACGCGCTCAGTGTCACTTTGACTTGATGATTGTCGATATCTCACTGCCAGGCATTTCCGGCGTTGACTGGTTGAAATCCATTTCTTCTGAGCAGGGCGGTCAATCAGATGTGATTTTCATGACCGCATTTTCCAATGTTGACAATGCTATCCAGGCATTACGTTTAGGCGCTTTCGATTATATCCAGAAACCATTTAGGCTTGAGGAAATGACCTTATCGGTTGAACGTTGTTTGGAGCGGCGCTCTCTGGAACGAGAAAACTTTGTTTTACGACGTCAGGTAGATCGCCTTTATTCATTCGAAGGAATGATTGGCAACAGCCCACAGGTTCAGGAAATGTGCCAACTAATTGATAGAATTGCACCTACGCCATCTGTAATACTGATTGAAGGCGAATCGGGAACAGGGAAAGAACTGGTGGCCAATGCTATTCATAAGAGAAGTAAACGTATCGGCCCGTTTGTTCCTGTCAATTGTGGCGCCATATCCCCAGAGTTAATTGAGTCAGAGTTCTTTGGACACAAAAAAGGCGCTTTTACCGGTGCGGATACAGCTCATAATGGATTGTTCTCCTATGCAGATGGTGGCACATTATTTCTGGATGAAATTGGCGATATGCCACTAGCTATGCAAGCAAAATTCCTGCGTGCACTTGAAGGAGGATCTATCAGACCCGTTGGAAGTGATCGTGAGATACCAGTGAATGTTCGAGTCGTGGCAGCCACTAATCGAAACTTGCAACAGGATGTTCAGGATGGGCGTTTTCGAAAGGATCTATTTTATCGACTCAACGTGTTGGTCATACATGTAGCACCACTAAGGGAAAGGGAACAGGATATTGCTTCCTTAGTTCAATATTATTCAACGTTGCTTACAACACAGCTTGGATTGCCTGCCGTCCCTTTTAATCACAGTGATATCCAACAACTAGAATCCTATCATTGGCCAGGTAATGTACGTGAGCTGAAAAACATGGTCGAACGTTGCATGCTGCTTGGTCGCTTGCCTGATGAGCTACTCACTACAGATAGTGACAAGGCAGAACAGTTAGCGGGATATCCTAATTCGTGGTCTATGGAACAAGTAGAAAAGAAACATATTGTTAAGGTCTTAAACAATATGGATGGAAACAAAAGCCAGGCAGCAAATGTGTTAGGGATATCACGCAAAACGCTGTGCAGAAAATGGGATGCCTGGGCCGAAAATCACGCTGATGATTAGGCCGTTTTATCAACTCGTATCCAGTAGTCTCAGATATAAATTACTGATTCTAGTACTACTGCCGGTATTAGTGGTTATGAGTGCTGTCATTGGTCTGGCATATCTGTGGATAAACGAAGTCAGTTATCAACAGTTATTGATGAAAGTTAATGCCGACATTAATGTTGCTCATGAAGCATTTATTGATACTCAGAGTAAATATCTCTCTGATCTTGCTTTGTTAGCCGAATCTTATTCATTTCGTACGCCCATGGTTATGTCGTTAACAAAAGAGCAGGAAGCTGCTGAGATTAAACCCTTATTGGAAAAGCTTCAAAAAGAGAAAGGTTTTGATTTCATCCAATTGATAACTGTAAATGGCTGTGATTATTGGCAAGTTAATAATTGCACCATAAAAAAAAGCCCTTTATTAATCAAAGCATTATCTGGTGAACCCTCCACTGGGGTCGAGATTTTCTCATCACAAGAGTTAGAGAATAAAAATCCTTCCCTGGCTAAAACGGCCTATTTGCCTTTGGTTCAAACCCCTCATGCACAACCATCAATAAATACTGCTGAAGATCGAGGGATGGTTTTGCACAGCTATTATCCCATTCGGGGAACAGCTGATGACGAGATAAAAGCCATCTTGGTTGGCGGCGTATTACTCAATAGAAACTTTAAGTTTGTCGATACACTGCGAGATTTGGTTTATAGCAAGGGTAGTCTGGCTGAAGACGGACTTGGAACGGTGACAATCTTTCTTGAAGATGTGCGTATTAGTACAAATGTTCCTGGCCACTTGCAAACGCCTACAGAAAGAGCCGTCGGTACAAGAGTTTCTACCGAAGTAAAACAACAAGTGCTAGCAGAGGGTATGCTATGGATTGATAGTGCTTTTGTGGTGAGTGAATGGTACATCTCGGCCTATGAGCCCATTATAGATGTATTCGGTCAACGTGTCGGCATGCTCTATACCGGGTTTCTAGAAGCGCCATACAGGGCGACATACTTTACCGGATTAACCTTGTTAGTACTGCTATTTATTATTGTAGTGGCACTGTCAATATTGTTAGCAGTGACTGGTGCCAAATCAATCTACAGGCCAATTGAAGCGATAGCAAAAATGCTCAAAACAATTGAACATAATGGTGAATTACGAATCGGACATTTGGATTCTAAGGATGAGGTGGCTGTTCTGGCCCAACAATTTAATGGTTTACTTGATAGGTTGCAGCTACAGCGTGAACAGATACAGAGTGCTACCGATCAGCTTGAAGCTAAAGTAGAAGACCGTACCCGCGAATTACGCAATCAAAAGATCAATCTGCAGCAAAATATAAGCCTGTTAAAACAGACACGAGAAAAACTGGTTGCCAAGGAAAAATTGGCTGCCATAGGTGAACTTGCTGCGGGCATTGCTCATGAGATTAATAATCCAACGGCTGTGATACTGGGAAATATGGATTTACTGGTTCAAGAACTGGGCGACCACGCCCAACCAGTGGAACAGGAAGCGAAACTCATTATTCAACAGGTGTACAGGATCAGGGCAATCATCAATAACTTGTTACAGTACTCACGTCCTGAGGATTATCAGACTCCCATGACTGATGTGAATATTAACGAGGTTATTCACGATACCATTGTGCTAGTGCAGCATGACTTGAATCGACGCAAAATAGATCTGCATCTTGATTTGAGAGCTACTATGTCAGTAAATGGTAATCATCAACAGTTCCAACAGGTTTTGATCAACTTGCTTGTAAATGCGATGAATGCTCATCAAGATGCCGAAGGCAAGGTCACGGTTCGAACACGAAACTGGCGTGATAATGGCGTCTTAATGGTCGTTCATGATAACGGTCGAGGCATTAGCCAAGCGGTACTACCCAGAATTTTTGACCCCTTTTTTACACAAACAAAAAGTGGAACGGGTCTCGGTCTTTATGTCAGTAGCGGCATTCTTCTCCGCTATGGCGCAGAGATATTAGTTCGCTCCCGTGTTGGCGTGGGTAGCTGCTTCTTCGTTTGGTTTTATAGTGAGTCAGAAAATCAACAAGCTATAAATAATAAAGAGCAGGTTTATTAAGAAATTTTAACTTATTAATCTTCTGTTGATTCCTCACCTTTAAAATTTCAAACAAACGTTAATTTCACTTCAAAAGAATAAAGTCCTGCCTGCAATATGCACTGTTCATATACATTTGAACGTACATTTATAGGCCTATTTACCCCTGGTTAATATTCAACCTTACTCAAACTTATGGTCAAAGTGATGCAGTTAACGTTATTGGATAGGACAATTTGACTCACTAAATTTATTCTGTTTAAGGGAGAACGTCGCTATAGGGTCGTTAAAGAAATGGTGCAGGAATTGCTTTATATATTAGTAGTCTGGATGGGGACATCTCATCAGTCTTACTAATTAAAATACCAGCAATTAATAATAGCCCGTTTTATGGAGTAGCGTTAAATGTCGATTTTTTCCGGTCTTATGGCCAATCTTACAAAAGACCGTATAGTGGCCAAACAAGGATTTAACCGTTGGCTTATTGCACCTGCTGCAGTGGCCATTCATCTGTGTATTGGCTCAGTGTATGCTTGGAGCATCTTTAACCCACCTTTGATAAAGCAATTTGGTGTTGTTGCAAGTGCTGCCAATGATTGGAATTTTGCTTCTGTTGTCTGGATATTTTCAACGGCTATTGTATTTCTTGGCCTTGCTGCTGCCTTTGCTGGCAAATGGCTGGAAAAGGTTGGCCCTAGGGCAACGGGTTTTTTAGCTGCTTGCCTATGGGGCGGCGGCTTCCTGATAGGCAGCATTGGTATTTCTACCCATCAGCTTTGGCTGATCTACCTAGGTTATGGTGCTATTGGAGGCTGTGGTCTTGGTCTGGCTTATGTTACACCTGTTAGTACATTGATCCGCTGGTTTCCAGATCGTCGTGGTATGGCTACGGGCATAGCCATTATGGGATTTGGTGGTGGCGCTATGATCGGTGCCCCCTTGAAAACCTATTTACTCAGTATTTTTTATCAGGCGCCAGAATACTTAGGAAAAGTAACCGACGTTAGCTTGATCACTGAAGGCGGCCGTCGCTTTGCCGAGATTGCCGGCACTAAAGTCGAAGTGGTCATTGCTTCCATTACCGATATGGCAAAATTACCGGTTCCAGGCCCAGAAGGTGTTTATGTGGTGGGTACCGGTGACACCGGTGTCGCAAGCGTTTTTATCACCTTAGGTGTGGTGTATTTCATCGTAATGACCATCGCCGCATTTTCTTTCCGTGTGCCTGCTAAGGGTTGGAAACCTGAAGGTTGGGAACCACCAATAGTAGATGAATCAAGCAATAAATTAGTTACAGATGATCATGTCCATATTGATCAAGCATTAAAAACCCCTCAATTTTATCGGCTATGGATAGTACTTTGTTTTAATGTGACGGCAGGTATTGGGGTGATCGGTGTAGCCAAAACCATGATTACTGATATCTTTAGTCCCAGTTTACCGAGTGTTGTCGATGCCAGTTTCGCCGCCACTTATGTATTAATGATCAGTGTATTTAACATGGGTGGACGCTTCATCTGGGCATCGCTGTCTGATTATATTGGACGCAAGAACACGTATCATATTTTCTTTGTTATTGGGATATTATTGTATATATCTATCCCCTATATAGCGACCCAAGCGAGCATTAATCCCGCAGTAACATGGCTGGTTATGTTCTATGGCGTAACCATGTTGATCTTCACCATGTATGGCGGTGGTTTTGCAACAATACCTGCTTATTTAGCTGATGTTTTTGGCACCATGCATGTCGGAGGCATTCATGGTCGTTTACTCACCGCATGGAGTACTGCTGGCATATTGGGGCCTTTTGTTATAACCCATCTTCGACAAAATTCAGTTGAGAGTGCCATTAATTCCTTAGTTCAAAAAATAGATCCTGCTGCTTTCCAAGAAAAATTTGGTGCCAGTACAAGTCATCTTCATGAACTGATACAAGCAAAAACAATCTCTATTTCCCAACTAATGGAAATTGCACCAGCGGGAACGATAGATCCATCACCCACACTCTATAACTCGACAATGTATGTCATGGCGACTTTATTATTGATTGCATTTATTGCCAATCTCACCATCCGCAAAGTGGATAGTAAGCACCATGTACAGAATTCGCATCCAGAACTAGAAATAGATGGTATCCGGTAACGAAATTAAACTTTCTTGTCTGCAGCTACAAGGAAGGGCTGGAAGAAGCTGTGTATAAAATTATAACGGAAGAGAGAGGATATAATGTCTAAAATAAAACAAAAGGGCAGCAGCGCCTTTATAAAAGTAGGACTAACATCAATGCTGATGGCAGCAGGCATGCATAGTGCTTTTGCTGGTGAAGAGGTATCTGGTGGTACCTTGTTTGGTGATATGCAGACTGTTACTCAGGACTTGTTAGATAACGCGGCGGGAGATTCAAACAATTTCCTACATACAAATGGCAACTATAGCCAGACTCGCTTTTATCCTGCAGAGCAGATTAATCGTGAAAACGTACATAATCTGGAACGTGCTTGGACGTTCAAAATGGATGTTATCGAATCATTAGAAACGACACCTATCGTGATTAACGGCACCATGTATGTAACGTCTTCATTCAATCATGTGTATGCATTAGATGCTAAAACAGGTGAGCAAAAGTGGCACTACGAACACAAAATGGGATTAATAACAACATATTGTTGTGGCCCTAATAACCGTGGCGTTGCTGCACTTGATGATATGGTTTATATGGGAACATTGGATGCAAGGTTGGTAGCATTAGATGCCAAGACCGGTAAAAAAGTATGGGATGTTGAAATTGCTGATCCTGAACTAGGTTACAGTGAAACAATGTCTCCCACTATCGTTAATGGAAAAGTGTTAATCGGTACCAATGGTGGCGAATATGGTATTCGCGGTTTTGTGAAAGCATTTGATGCTAAAACGGGTGCTTTAGTCTGGACATTTAACAGTATTCCAGAAAATTCAACTGGCGTTTGGGATGAATATGATGCAACGGGTCTTTATATGCATCGTGATATTGCAGCTGAAAAGGCAGCACTTAAAGAATTAGGCGACCCCTACGAAACCTTAGGTGGTGGTGTATGGCAAAATATGGCCATTGACCGTGATAATAACCGAGCTTATTTTGTAGTGGGTAACCCATCTCCTGATCTATATGGTGCAGTGCGTCCAGGTGATAATTTGTATACCAATTCACTTGTTTCAGTAGACTTGGATTCTGGAGAGAAAATTTGTCACTTCCAATACATTGCTCATGATGTATGGGATCTTGATGCGGTGAGTCCACCTATACTTGTTCCCGTTAAGAATGAAGATGGACAAACAGTAAAAGGTGTTCTACATGGTGGTAAAACGGGCTATGTTTATGTGCATAATGCATCTGACTGTAGCTTAATCCGTCATTCTGAAACGATGGTTATGCAACGTGATCGCTGGGTATTACCAACCAAAGAAGGTGCGAGCATGTTACCTGGCGCAAATGGTGGTGTTGAATGGTCACCAATGGCAACCGATCCTAACCAAGGCTTAGCGTATGCAATCAACTTGCATCAGCCAATGACTTACCACGTTGAAGAAACACCTTACCCAGAAGGTAAATTATGGCTTGGAGGTGCATTCAAAGTCATCACCGATCAACAACAATGGGGTAATGTGACCGCTGTTGATTACAACACGGGTAAGATCAAATGGAAGGTTAAAACCCAACAACCTATGATAGGCGGTATTCTTGCTACCGCTGGTGGACTTGTGTTTACAGGTGAAGGTAATGGTCTGTTCAAGGCTTATAACTCAACTTCTGGTGAGTTAATGTGGCAGGATCAAACTAATGCGGGCGTTAATGCACCTCCTGCTTCTTATAACGTTGCTGGTGATCAGTATATTGTTGTAGGTTCAGGTGGTAATGCTCAAATGAACTACAAACGTGGTAATGAAATCATTGCCTATAAGTTGAACAGAAAATAACAAGTGGGTGACTGACTTTGGCCGCCTTTAACTAAAGGCGGCTTTTTTTATCATTTGATAACGAACTAATAATCTATGCAGGTACGCTTAACTCTGAAGTCTTTATAGATTATTAATCACGGAATTTATTAAACATGATTAACATAACAAAATATTGCTTAGTATTAATAGTCTTAACTATTTTTGCCAATACGGCTATGGCAGCTGATGAGAAACTATCTGCTGGTAGCAGTCCCGAAATGGGCGAACAAGATAAATACGCCTCTATACGCGAGACGCTGCAAACGTGTTTTAGCTGCCATGGCGATAATGGAGCATCAACCATTGGCACCTTTCCTATTCTTGCTGGCCAGGAATTTTATTATATGTATGTCCAGCTTAAAGATATGAAAAAGGGACTTAGAGCTAGCCCCGTTATGAGCCCTATTGTGGCAGATATGGACAGGGCTGACTTGAAATTACTCGCGCTGTATTTTTCGGAACAGTCTTGGCCTAAAACGGCATATACAATAGATTCAAAACGAGCTAACGCTGCCAGGTCGGTTGCAGATGCAGGTCAGTGCGCTGCTTGTCATTTAGGAACTTTTAAAGGCAATAGTAGGGTGCCAAGAATTTCCAATCAACACCCTGAATACTTGAAAAACTCGATGCATGATTATAAAAATAATATTCGGAAAAATGCACCTGCGATGAGTACTTTGTTCGGGTCATTTAGTGAACAAGAGATACAGGATATCGCAGACTACCTTGCCAGTTTTAACGCTGAATAATTTTACTTAATGAGGTGATTGAACATCATGAACAACAGAATTAACGTGCCAATATATTTGTTTCTCCTTTTTTTTCTACAATTTTCACCTGTGCAAGCAGATGAATTTCGTGATCTTAATTTTAAACTATTCGATGCAGCCAAAGCGGGTGACTTTAAACAAACGAAGCAATTAATCGAACAGGGTGCATCGGTTAAAGCACGTAACCGTATTGGTAATTCAGCACTGATATATGCTGCAAAATCAGGAAATATTGAACTTGTGAAATACCTCGTTGACCAAAAAGCTGAAATCAATATGGTTAATACCCGAGGACAAAGTTCATTAATGATGGCGTCAAAAGGGGGTTACTTTGACATTGCAAAATATCTATTAGCGCATGGCGCTGAAGTCAATCATTTTAGCCTGAAAAAGGTGACACCACTCTCTGAGGCCGTTTATGCTCAACATAGTAACGTAGTTCAATTAATGTTGGAAAATGGTGCTGTAGTCGATGTTGCTGATAATACAGGCAAGACGGCGTTAATTTATGCCGCAGCAAATGGTAATTTACCAATAATTAAGCTTCTTCTGACTAAGACAGAACAAGTAGATAAAAAATATGGTCATGATTTAACACCCTTAATGTGGGCAGCAGGTTATGGCAAAAATGATGCGGTAATCCTACTATTAGAAGCAGGTGCAGATGCCAATATTCAAGACGATCGTGGCCAAAGCGCATTAATGATGGCAACGAGTGCGGGATATGTTGATGTAGTAACGCAACTTTTAAATCATGGTGCTCAAGCGGAATTAAAAGATAACAGTGGTAAATCTGCTATCGACCTGGCTTCTAAGACACAAAATAAAGCACTTATATTGGCTTTAACTACAGCAATGTAATGTTATGAAAATAGATTTAATCACTATAAGCTCAGTCCAATATATGAAGCTAGACAAACAGGCTTAATATGGCACTTTTATCTATAAAAAATAGAGCCGTCAGCTTCCTTTAATCAGCAGAGATTAAGTGCTTCTCTGCTAGTTTTGATGGATAATATTTACATTCACTAGCGCACTAATAATCAGTATAAATAAACTGTGCAAAAAAAATGCTTGTTGTCACCCTTAACCTTGGAACATGTAAGGAGAGCGTATGAAAATTGGTATACCCAAAGAAATACACAAAGGTGAAAAGCGCGTAGCTACAACCCCAGAAGCGGCCCAAAAAATCATTAAATTGGGGTTTGAGGTCAGCATTGAAAAAGGTGCAGGACTGGCTGCAAATATTTCAGATGAAGCCTATCAGGAAGTTGGCGTAAAAATAGTTAATGATGCTAGAACTTTATGGAACATTACAGACATTATCATCAAAGTCAGAGCGCCAGAAAAACATCCTGAACTGGCTATTGATGAAGTAGATATGATTCGCGAAGGTCAACATTTGATCAGCTATATTTGGCCGGCCCAAAATAAAAAATTAATGCGCCGGTTGGCAGCAAAAAAAATAACAGTCCTTGCTATCGACAGTATTCCGAGGATATCCAGAGCTCAAAAAATGGATGCTTTAAGTTCTATGGCCAATATCGCTGGCTATAGAGCCGTTATTGAAGCCGCCCAACATTTCGGCCGTTTTTTTTCCGGACAGATCACTGCTGCCGGTAAAGTTGAAGCTGCCAAGGTATTAGTCATTGGCGCTGGAGTGGCTGGACTGGCAGCAATTGCTACGGCTAAAAGCATGGGGGCTATTGTTAGAGCTTTTGATACCCGACCAGAGGTCAAAGAGCAGATTGAAAGTATGGATGCAGAGTTTCTGATGCTGGATTTTGACGAAGAAGGCTCAGGCACTGGCGGTTATGCAAAAACAATGTCCAAAGAATTTATTGACGCTGAAATGGCGTTATTTGCACGCCAAGCTATGGAAGTGGACATTATTATCACCACAGCATTAATCCCTGGTCAAGCTGCACCCAAATTACTTACTGCCGGCATGGTGAAATCCATGAAACCAGGCAGTGTTATTGTCGATCTCGCTGCAGAACGTGGTGGCAATTGCGTATTAACGCAGGAAGATAAAGTCATCGTTAAACACAATGTATTCATCATTGGCCACACCGATTTCCCTAGCAGGTTAGCTAATCAAGCTAGCCAGTTATACGCTACCAATCTACGTCATTTGATAAGCGATTTGTGTCCTGAAAAGGATGGCAATCTGTTGATAAATATGGACGATGAAGTCATTCGTGGTGCCACTGTTATTGATCAGGGAACCATTACTTGGCCGCCACCTCCGCCAAAGTTATCGGCAGCACATGCACCTCAAACAGAAGCGCTATCAGTAACCATAGAAGTTGCAGAAAAACCGTCTGCAATACAAGAAGCGATGAAACAATTTCTACCAATGATAGTTGCAGGTTTGGCTTTATATGGTGTTGGCTTAGTGGCCCCTGCTTCATTCATTTCTCATTTTACTGTTTTTGTCCTTGCATGCTTTGTTGGTTATCAGGTTATTTGGAATGTATCGGCTTCATTGCATACGCCATTAATGAGTGTCACCAACGCAATCAGTGGCATTATAGTTATCGGCGCATTGGTCCAAATTTCTGTATCGGGCAGTATCCTAATTACCATTTTGTCGGGATTGGCTATTTTATTGGCAGCAATCAACATCACCGGTGGCTTTCTAGTCACCCGTCGGATGCTTGAAATGTTCAGAAAATAAGAGAGTACAAAATGTCACAAGGTTTAGTAACAATGTCGTACATTGTCGCCTCTAGTCTTTTTATATTAAGTCTTGGTGGCCTCAGTAATCACAAAACGGCTCGTCGTGGTAATTATTACGGAATGGCTGGCATGGTCATTGCTATTATTGCGACCATTATGAGTGATGCGATTACGTCTTATTCAATCCTCATTGTGTGTTTGTTAATAGGAGGAGCAATAGGCGTCAAAGCAGCATTGAAAGTTGAAATGACCCAAATACCAGAATTAGTCGCTTTAATGCATAGCTTAGTTGGCATGGCCGCTGTGCTGGTTGGCTATGCGAGTTTTTTAGACAGCACGTCAACCCTTCAAGGTATAGAAAAAACAACTCATCAAATCGAAATTTATCTGGGCATTCTAATTGGTACTATTACCTTTTCTGGCTCAGTAATTGCTTTTGGTAAATTATGCGGAAAAATTAGTGGTAAGCCAATGTTGTTACCGGGTCGCCATTGGTTAAATTTAAGCTTACTGCTGGCTGTCATCTGGTTGGGAGTATTGTTTGTTTCTGCGGCTGACACAGGTCAGGGCAGTTTGCCTTTGATACTGATGACGTTTATCGCCTTAGCATTTGGCATACATATGGTGATGGCAATTGGTGGTGCTGATATGCCTGTCGTGGTGTCCATGTTGAACAGTTATTCCGGTTGGGCAGCCGCAGCTACGGGCTTTATGTTAAGTAATGATTTATTAATTGTCACTGGCGCATTAGTCGGTAGTAGTGGAGCCATTCTCAGCTACATTATGTGTCAAGCCATGAACCGGAACTTTATTAGCGTAATTGCAGGTGGTTTTGGTAGCGCTGGCGGAGGAGAAGCTGCAGAAGTTAAAGGTGATGTGCGGTCGATCGATGTCAACGAGACTGTAGCGATATTACGTGATGCTAAAAACATTGTGATCATCCCCGGCTACGGCATGGCAGTTGCCCAGGCACAATATACAGTTAATGAAATAAGCAAATTATTAATCATTCAAAATAAAAAGATTCGTTTTGCTATTCATCCTGTAGCGGGTCGTATGCCCGGACATATGAATGTTTTATTAGCAGAGGCCAAGGTGCCTTATGATATCGTTTATGAAATGGATGAAATTAATGCGGGTTTTCCCGATGTTGATGTCAGTATCGTCATTGGTGCAAATGATATTGTTAATCCCTCTGCCTTAGAAGACCCCAACAGTCCAATTGCTGGTATGCCAGTACTACAGTGCTGGAAAGGCCACACAACAATTGTACTCAAACGCACTATGGCCACAGGTTATGCAGGGGTTGGTAATCCATTGCTTGTTCATGAAAATACACGCATGTTATTTGGCGATGCCAATGAAAGTTTGCAGTTGGTGTTGAAGGACTTACAAAACTAATAAACCCTATTAAAAGTGGCCCAAAAATTATTTACCATTGTAATTTTAGGTCGATGTGGGTCATACATCTAAATTCCGTAAGGTGGCATTCAAATTAGTTATAAGGTCAGTTTCACTTTTTCATACAGAACCGTGAATTTGTTCTGCTAGTTTTCTCAGAATTAGTAAGGTAAAAGTAAGTAGTTACTGTTGCTAATACCCAGTTTATCCAAGGCTAAAGTCCTTGTAGGCCCACCATATAATCAAGCCTCAGTACTATTTTAGGTGTTGGGTTCTTTATTCCTTGCAAATTACGTTTTAAATAAATATTTAAAAGTAATGGCGAATGAGTCTGGCGTGGGTAGAAAAAACAGTAATAACCTGTTTTATTATTGTTGCACCCTGAAAAGTTTTGTAACCGGTAATCAGTGACCAGTGGTATGTTTCGCTTGTTAAAGCACCCCCATAATTTGTTTATTATTTATGGAAGCCAGCCATCATGGGGCTTCCACCCACTCACCCATGCAGGAATATTATCCGCCGGCATCGGTTTTGCAATGGCATAACCTTGCGCTAAGTCACAGCCTATCTGCAATAGCGCTGTGCCATGTTCAATCGTTTCTACACCTTCAGCAATCACCTCACGTTTGAATGATTTCGCTAAGGCTATGACGCCTTCGACTATGGCCAAGTCATCAACGTCATGCAGCATGTCTCGCACAAAGCTCTGGTCTATCTTGATTAAGTTTGCTGGTAATCGTCTAAGGTAAGTCAGGGACGAATAGCCTGTGCCAAAATCATCTAAGGCAAAGTTTACGCCCAGCTCGATACAGTCATTCATGATGGTTGACACATGATGTACATCATTTAAGGCACTTGTTTCCAGCACCTCTAACTCTAAACAACGTGGTTCAACATCAGGGTGGGCCGCTAGCAGTTTGGTCAGCCTTGCGG
>JBLIKM010000013.1:0-15488 GCA_047636295.1 Methylophagaceae bacterium | reverse complement strand
GCGTGTTATTTTAATTGGCCGTTTTTTTAATCTGTTGTTGCACGCTATCAAAACGACGTAACCATGATGGCAAGGTATTAATTGGCGCTGGCCATGTGCTACTCGCATCCAATGCTGCCTGTTTATTATCATAGACGCCATAAATTAACGCATACCAAACACGACCATTACGCATGCTGTCAAATTCAGCAACATCACCTGCTAAGGCATATTTTTCTAGGAATGCTCCCACTTCTTGTTTATCCCATGAGCCCATGAGTTGAAAGGTATAATCCGTTGCGTGCTGTTGTAAAATCCATTCTTTTTGATGAATCGCAACTGATAATTTTTGCTGTAATATTGGCTCAGGCTGCAACACTGGCTCAGAATTTAATATTGGTTTCGTAACAATAGTTTGAGCTAGATCTGGTTCTAGAGAAATCACTTCATCTGGCGATATGACAGTTGGCTCTTTCTCTGGTTTGGCAACGATGGCCGCTAACTCAGAAACTAAGGATTTCAGCTCCTCACGCTCTGCTTGGGCGGAAGAAGTTATCTTATCCTCATCAAGGATAACCGTTGCCAACGCGTCATCTTGGCTGATAAATGGCTTTTCAATGACGATTTCATTAACTGTTTTGGCTGAAAACATGTCATTAATTGAATCTTGAAATAACAGTAGTAGAATAAGCGAAATCACCAAGAAGCCCAAACCCGACCAGCGGAGTAATGGCGCAACCCGCTCAATGTTAACTTTTATAGGATTAGTGGAGGAGGATTTCATTCCTAACAAGTGCTGATGAGCCCATTGGTTAATTAAAGCTGGAATACCTGCAGATTGGCGAAAACACGACTTTAAATCTTTTAAACTAAAGACTGATTCACCACGATAGCCGACCGCCTCTAAGCGATACTTTAAGTATAAAAGTACTTCTTGTTCCGATAACTCAGGCAAGTCAATCTGTTGCAATCGTCCATGAATATTTGATAGAGCTGGCAACGCTTGTTTGCTAGTAAATACGGCCTGTAGTAGGAATGTATTATTTTTTTGCCACGATAGACAGTCCATCAATACCATTAAAGGCTCTTCGGAAAGTAAATCAATATCATCAATAAGTAGTAATGGTTTAATGTTTAACTGGTGCAGACCAGATAGTCTGTCTTTGAGAAGAATAAGATGATCATTGCTAAATTTAACATCGTTATCATCAACGCCAAAGGCAGGTAAACACTGCATGATGATTTCCATCGATGTTAAGGATACATGTCCGTTAATACGGCAAATTCTCAGATCATCAGTCTTATTATGCTGCAGTTGTGTCAGTAGTGTACTTTTTCCAAAGCCTTGCCCAGCGGATAATAAGCCAACTTTGTCACTCGCTCTAATCAAGTGCAATAGCAAATTAAAACGTTGCTCGATCTGCACACCTTTGAAAAATATATTCGGTTCAACTGCTGCATTAAAAGGTGCAGATTGCAGTGCTAAACGTGCAATATAGTTAGGTTCGGCAGAAGGAGAGACAAATTCACTCATCAGCTAGCGCTCGAAGAACTCCAAGGTATCTGCTAATTTAGCCACAGAATAATCGTCACTCATAATAGCCCGACCAATACCACGCAACAACACAAGTCTAATATGACCATCTTGGACTTTTTTATCAACTGACATTAAAGTTATAAACTGTTGCGAAGTCATTCCTTCAGGTGCCAATATCGGTAAGCCCGCCGCTACAAACAACGCTTTAATCCGAGCGACATCAATCGCTGATATCCAATCCATTCGTTGCGATAAATCAGCAGCCATCAACATGCCTACAGCGATCGCCTCACCATGCAGCCAGTTGCCATAGCCCATTCCTGTTTCAATCGCATGACCAAAAGTATGGCCTAGATTTAATAATGCACGTACACCTTGCTCAAGTTCATCGCTAGCCACTACATCAGCTTTGTCTTGGCAAGAGCGTTCAATGGCTTCCGCTAATAACGATTGATCGCGGGCCATTAACCCCACCATATTATGCTCTAACCAGTCAAAAAACGTAGGATCGTTAATCAGACCATATTTGATGACTTCCGCTAATCCTGACGATAACTGCCGATCGTCTAGGGTCGTTAAGGTCAACGTATCAGCGATAACACATTGCGGCTGATAAAAAGCCCCAATCATATTTTTTCCCAAGGCATGATTAACTGCTGTTTTACCACCTACGGACGAGTCAACCTGAGATAATAATGTTGTTGGGATCTGGATGAATGGCACTCCTCGCTGATAGCATGCTGCGGCAAAGCCTGCCATGTCACCGACTACGCCACCACCCAATGCGATCAGCGTCACCTGACGCGAAAATTTTTCTTCCAGTAGCTTGGTGAAGACTTGGTTTAATATTTCTAGCGTTTTATATTGCTCGCCATCAGGCAAGATGACTGATTCACAGCGATAATCGGTTAATACATCGAGGATGGATTGTAAATATAACGGTGCTACAGTGGTATTTGTTACCACCAACACATCTTTTCCTTTGATATGTTCGGTGAGTAATGTTGCTTGTGATAATAAATCGCCACCGATATAAATGGGATAACTACGATCACCTAAGGAAACCTGAAGTGTTTTCATTATCAACCTTATTTGACCAGTGCTTCTAATTGTTCAATTACTTGTGTCACAGCATGTTGAATAGATTGTTCACCTGTTCGTAATTCCACATCTGCCACGCTACTGTATAAAGGATCACGTAACGCGAGTAAATCTTCTATCTGTTTTTTAGGATCATCTGTCTGTAGTAGTGGTCTCTTTTTATCTTTAGCGGTACGTCGAAATAATTGATCGGCTGTCGCAGATAAATAAACAACATTACCCCGTGACCGCAAAGCGCGACGATTTTCTTCTGCTAAAATAGCACCGCCCCCCGTTGCCAAAACAATATCATTCAAGCTCGTTAATTCTTCGATTATTTTTTGTTCACGTATCCGGAAACCTACCTCGCCTTCCATTTCAAAAATCCATGAAATAGAGACGCCAGTGCGTTTTTCGATTTCCTTATCACTATCAAAAAAATCTCGGCCTAAAGCTCTGGCTAATTGTCTACCAACGGTTGACTTTCCAGCACCCATTGGTCCTATCAGGAATATATTACCTCTTACCACGTGCGGCCCACTCTTATTTATTTTTATGACAAAAAAGCCGAATCCCGCGATCCGGCTTTTTAAAACTCAATTTATTTTTGCTTAAAAATTGAGGCTATCTTTAATTATTTTTGGTGTTACAAAAATTAATAACTCTTGTTTGTTATCTACATTTTTCGTTGTTTTGAACAAAAATCCTACATAAGGCAAGTCGCCAAAAAACGGTACTCGTGATACACCATTACTTTTTGTTTGCTCGTATACGCCACCTAGAACAACTGTTTCACCATTTTCTACTAACACTTGTGTTTCAACTGTTTTAGTATCAATGCTAGGGACCGTAAATCGAGGGTCAAAAACAGCCTGATCCTTATTAACTTTTAAGTCCATAATTATTTGATCGTCAGGCGTTATTTGCGGTGTAACTTCTAGACTCAACACCGCTTTTTTAAACGATACTGATGTTGCACCACTTGAACTTGCCTCTTGATAAGGGATTTCTGTACCTTGCTCTATAATAGCGGTTGCTTGGTTTGAAGTAATAACGCGTGGACTAGAAATAACTTCACCCTTACCCTCGGCCTGCATTGCAGAAAGTTCAAGCTCAAGAATTGCGCCAAATGGTAGTTTAGCCAATGCAAGAGCGACGACCCCTGCGGGATTTGCCACAGGCAAATTAACATTTAGATTCGTGGCACTCGGAATAACGGGGTTAACACGATCATTTCCTGCATTAACACCCAAACTTTCAATATTACCAGTAACCCCCGCCCCTAGCGTATTACTTTGGGCACTAGTACCAAACCTTACACCTAACTCTTTTGAAAAATCATTATTGGCAATAACAATGCGTGATTCAATCAATACCTGACGGACCGGTATATCTAGTTTATCAATGAGCTTTCTGATTTGCACTAACTGTTCAGCCGTATCTCGCAGTAGTAACGAATTTGTGCGTAAATCGACTGTCGCACTGCCTCGTGATGATAGGAATCCAGTCACACCTGCTCCAGAACTATCTTCAGTACTGCTCGCCAGAAGTGTCGCTAAATCGGTTGCTTTTGCAAAATTAATTTCAATAATTTCTGAGTACAAGGGCTCTAATTCAATTAATTGATTTTGTGCTGCTAATTCTTGTTTTTCACGAGCTGCAATCTCTGAGGCTGGAGCAATCAACATCACATTACCATTTTGACGCATCGCCAGACCTTTCGTTTTTAGAATAATATCTAAGGCCTGATCTGAGGGGACATTTTTAAGTCTTAGCGTCAAATTACCTTGTACCGTATCACTAGTTACCAAATTCATTTCGGTAAAATCAGCTAATAGCTGGAGCACGGCGCGAACTTCAATACTTTGAAAATTCAGTGATAATTTTTCACCGGTATAACCAAACTCGTCTTTACGATCACTCGCATTAAGATCTTCTGAAATGGATTTAACTTCTATAACCAACATAGTATCGGTTTGATATGCAATATGCTCAAATTTGCCTACTGTTGATAAGGTGAATTGTGTATTACCACCTTTTTGAATACTATCAATCACATTAACCGGTGTAGCAAAATCAGTTACATCTAAACGACGTTGCAATTTTTCTGGCAATGTAACACCCAGTAAATCAACAACAACCGTATCCCGTTCTTGTTGAATATTAACCGCCGCGCCATGGTCATTAAGTTCAATCATCAACTTCGCTTCGCCTTTCTCACCGCGACGAAAGTCAATGTTCGTAACTTGATAATGATCTTTGTCTATAGATGCCTTTGACTGAATACCCCCATCAATTGTAACCATAACAGTATTGCCATCTTGCTCAATCTTATAAGGCACTTTTTGCTTCAGGTTAATAACCATTCTTGTGCGTTCACCTGCCTCGACAGTTGAAATGCTTTTGGTTACACCGACATTGATTTGCTCTGTCCTTTTGTCTAAGCGATTCTTTACGTCAGTAAAGTCTAGGACTACACGTGCAGGGTTATCTATTGAAAACGTATTAGGCTTATCAACAGGCTCAGAAAATGTTAATACTAACCGCGTCTTATCGCCAGATAATGAGGAATAATCTACAGACTGCAAATCTGCCGCGGTAGCGATAACGCTTATTATGGCCATCATACTTACGAAACTAAACGTTAACGCCGCTTTTAGATAATTAATTACCATTTTCTCGTTTTTCACTTGTTTTTTCCCTGTTATAGGCTGCCACTTAAACATTGTCATTTCACGATTGCTAGTCATAGTTCATCTACCTTTAATTCATCACAGAAAGCGAGGCGTCTTGCTCGATATAACCACCATTACCATCCGGTATAATTTCTTTCAAGGTTAAGTCGACATCAGAAATAGTCAACACTTTACCGTGGTTTTTCCCAATATAATTACCCATTTGTACGCGGTGAATAATGCCATCTGGAGCACGAACTAGACCCCATATACCCTCGACTTCTTGCTGCAATGTTCCGACTAATACCAACTCAGACAGCGAGTAGAATTCCAGTTCCTCTTTTAATCTTTGTGAATCTGGATGAATGCCATTATCTACCACCACTTTTGCATTTTTATCTTCGCTAGCTGGCAGATCAATAACAGTTGGCACAAAAGGGTCTCGTAGCTCAGTTGCCGCGTAGATGAACTTTTCATATGGCTTCATTACAGGAATCGACGCGATATCAGCATGTGGTCTTAATTTCACTTCGGCAACAAAAACGTTTAGATCTTGCTTTTCTTGCTGACAAGCGGATAGTGTCATCACAATAAAAACCGGCATTATTATTTTTGCTAATTTAACCATTACTAAATCCTATTTCTCTTGCTTGTATATGGCTAACAACATTATTTACCTTCTTCATCTAAATAGCGATATGTTTTAGCTGTGATATCCATGGTCATTTTATCCGTGCCTTTTCCTAACGGTGCCATGGACAAATTATGCAAGATGACAATTCGAGGTAAAGACGCCACATCACTCACAAAGCCGGCAAACTGGTGATATGTGCCAGTCACTTTCATATTTATCGGTAGTTCGGCGTAAAAATCAATAGGATGCTCAGCGCTAGGTTTAAATAGTTCAAACTCTAAACCATTTATCAAACCTGTCCGAGAAATATCTATCAATAAGTCCGCCACTTCATTTTTACGCGGCAGCTGTTTCA
This sequence comes from Methylophagaceae bacterium, assembly GCA_047636295.1. Classification (GTDB taxonomy): domain Bacteria; phylum Pseudomonadota; class Gammaproteobacteria; order Nitrosococcales; family Methylophagaceae. The sequence continues at coordinate 9,228 of JBLIKM010000013.1, read as the reverse complement.
GCATAGAAGAAAAGGTAACTCTCATCTCGATCAATTGCGCTTTATATGCTGCTAAATTCCAAGCCTTTTCTTGTTTAACTTCAAACTCTTTCTTCAGTGTGATTTCAGTCTGTTCCAGTGTTACTAATTCAGTTTGTTTATCTTTCATCATAAAATAATAGCCGCCACTCCAAACTAGGGCAGCCAATAAGATTATTGCAACGATCTTTATCGAAAGAGGCCATTCACCACTTTCATTAAAATCTAATTCACTTAAAGATGATAGTTCCATTAACGTTCTCCATCTTCTTTTTTCACTTTAGATTCACCAATGCTCAGGCTAAATTTTCTAATCGCATCATCGTTCGTCGACGTCCGCTGTATGACACTAAGAGTAGATTCTGTCAGCTCTGGATTATTATCTAATTGCTGCATAAATACCGAAACGCGTGCATTTGATTGCGCAACACCGTTCAACGTTAAGATATCACCTTCTCGAGTCAATTTTTCAAGATGAATACCATCAGGCAAGGTTCTTACTAAGGCATCAAGCACCTTAACCACTGTCGGACGACTAGTCTGTAACTCTTGAATAACATTCATCCTGGCCAACAACCGAGTACGCTCAGTTTCCAATGTACTGATTTCAGCAATCTTACTGTCCATTAGTGCAATTTCTTTTTTCAAGAAAGTATTTCGTTGATTTTGCTCATCAATCAATCCATCCGCATACATGAGCGCAGCATAAAATAGTGCAATAGCCACGACAAGACCGACAATCATTGCCGTGAAAAATTGCTTTTGACGTTCTTGGCGAAGCTCTTCGCGCCAGGGTAGTAAATTAATTCGTGGCATCAGTCAAAATTCCTCATGGCAAGACCACATGCAATCAGCATTGACGGGCTATCATTACTCAGGGACTGGATAGATATTCTTTTTCCTATCGTCATATCGGAGAAAGGATTAGCGATTGATGTTGATGTTCCTGTTTCTTCAGAAATCATTGCATCGACACCATGGATCGATGCGCAACCTCCAGACAAAACGACATGATCAATTGACTGGTACTGTGCTGATGCCGAGAAAAAAAACTGCAATGCACGAGTTACCGTCGTTGTCATTGATCGTTTAAATGGATCCAATACTTTCAAACCATAGTCATCGGGTAAATTATTTTCTTTTTTAGCGCGTCCAGCTTCTTGATAGGACATGCCATAATGTCGTTCTATTTCTTCCGTTAATATATTGCCACCAAAGGTTTGTTCACGGGTAAAGACGATTTTACCATCGACCAAAACATGTAAGGTTGTAATATTTGCGCCAATATCAACAACAGCTACTGTTAAGCCTTGACCATTATTAATTAATTGCTTAGAAATTAGAGAAAAAGCGTTTTCCATTGTATAGGCTTCAACATCAACAATTTTTGGTATCAAACCGGCTTTTTCTAGCACGTCTGTACGCGCGTCAACATTTTCAGTTCTAGAGGCCGCTAGCAACACATCTACGACATCAACGGTAGTTGAAGACGGGCCCAGAACTTCAAAGTCCAATCGAACCTCTTCTAATGGATAGGGAATGAGTGTTTCAGCCTCCATCATTATCTGGCCTTCTAATTCACGTTCTGAAAGCGATGCTGGATATGAAATTATTTTTGTAATTGCTGAGTTAGCTGAAACGGCGACCGCAGCATCTTTTGCTTTTGTGCCTGAACGTTTAACGGCACGTTTAATAGCACCTGCTACCTCATCTTTATTTTCAATTCTACCTTCGATAACTGCATTAAGAGGTAAAGGCTCTGCCGCGTAAGCTTCAACGGTATACTTACCCGCTTTGTGGCTCAGTTCTAATACCTTAACCACTGATGAGCTAATATCTATCCCTAAGAGTGGTGCTTTATTTTGTCCAAACATTTACGGCCCCATTAATCGACAATCATAAACAACTTACTTCGCCTACTTAATGTAGATTGTCAAGACTATAGTGCATGCTTTATAAAAACACAACTGTTAACTTAGCTACTTAAGTAAGTCCGTGTCACTCCGCGACATGCAATATTATCACCAAACATCTCTACAAATCATATCGCTAAAGAGTTCGTAAGGTAAAGAAACATCTTAAAGATAACTATTCGCCATATTAGTTATCTTTAAGATGTTGTGCAATAACCTCCTTTATATATACTACATGTCATCATCACCTATAGGTCTGCCACCAGAATTCGCTTATGTTACTTTTTATACGTCGTCTACTTGCTTTAACTATTGTATCTGTTGCGTTAATGATCGTCGCAATTTCAGCTGTTTACCTACTGCTCGCCCCTAAGCTACCTGATACAGCAACACTTAACGATACGCAGTTACAAGTCCCGTTAAGGATCTTTAGTGCAGAAGGAAGCCTAATGGCCGAATTCGGCAAAAAACGTCGTATTCCACTTGAGTATGCTGAAATTCCTGAACAACTCGTTCAGGCTATTCTAGCTGCTGAGGATGCACGATTCTTTGAACATCATGGTGTAGATTATAAAGGCCTCCTTCGTGCCGTCTATTCTTTAGCTACAACAGGTGTCAAAGCTCAAGGTGGCAGTACAATTACGATGCAAGTTGCTCGAAATTTCTTTTTGAGCCGAGAAAAAACCTATATCCGTAAACTTAATGAAATTATTCTGTCTTTGCAAATTGAACAATCACTTAGCAAAAATGAAATATTAACGCTTTATCTTAATAAGATTTATTTAGGAAATCGCGCCTATGGTGTTGGTGCAGCAGCGAATGTTTATTACGGAAAGTCAATACAAGCGCTAAACTTACCCCAATTTGCCATGATTGCAGGGCTGCCTAAAGCGCCCTCGACATTCAATCCGATTGCTAATCCAGAACGCGCCCTATTACGTCGCGACTACGTTCTACGTCGTATGTGGGAGGTGGGCTATATTAGTCAACAAGACTATCTCACCGGAATTCAAGCCCCGATCACTGCTAGCTATCATAGCCGAGACATTGAAGTCTATGCACCCTATGTTGCTGAAATGATTCGAACTCAACTTATTGAGCAATATGGTGAAGAGGTCTATGACATCGGTTTAAATGTTTATACAACCATAAAAGCTAAACATCAACAAGCGGCGAATAATGCCCTGCAATCAGCACTCTTGGCCTATGATAAACGTCACGGATACCGCGGCGTACTCCACCATGTTTCCTTTGATGAAGCGCCTAATCAACAAACATTTGAGCAGGCACTTAACGCTTATGAGACCATCGGCCCCCTTTCTCCTGGCATCGTGTCTGTAGTAGATGACAGCATGGCTGAAGTTTATATTAAATCATTTGGCATAATAGAGCTTAAGCTTGCCTCAATGACTTGGGCAAGCAAACAATTGAGTACCTATAGTCGCGGTAAAACCCCGAGAAAAGTCGGTGATGTTTTAGCTGTTGGCGATATTATCCATCTAACTCATGACAAAGACGGCCAATGGTTGCTTGCACAACTACCCCAAGTTGAAGGTGCATTAATTGCGGTCTCACCCCATAATGGTGCTATAACAGCATTAAATGGCGGTTTTGAATATTTCCAAAACAAATTCAATCGGGTAACCCAATCTCGTCGCCAACCAGGTTCCGGCTTCAAGCCTTTTATTTATTCCGCCGCACTTGAAAAAGGGTATACCGCAGCCAGTATCATTAATGATGCCCCAGTAGTACTGGACGATGCCAGTTTAGAAAATGAATGGCGACCTCAAAATTATAGTCAAAAGTTCTATGGTCCAACACGATTGAGAGAAGGGCTCATTCATTCACGTAATCTGGTATCTATTCGCTTACTCAGAGACATTACCCCAGATTACGCTATCGACTATGCGGGACGATTTGGCTTTGATACACAACAAATGCCACATAATTTGTCTCTAGCCTTAGGTAGTGGCAGCGCTGCTCCATGGGATATGGCCCGTGCCTATTCTGCTATTGCGAACGGGGGCTATCGGATTGAGCCCTATGTCATTCAACGAATCGAAGATGTTAGCGGTAAGATATTAATGCAATCTCAACCAGCAACGGTCTGTGAAACGTGCTTAATAACACCTGATGATCAGATGCAAGAAGTCCAAAATGATTCGCTTTTATTCAAACCTGCTGAACGTATTATGACGCCTCAAAATAACTACATCATGAACAGTATGATGCGAGACGTTGTTAGCTATGGCACAGGCCGTAAGGCGCTGACGCTAGGTCGAAATGATCTTGCAGGAAAAACAGGTACCACCAATAACCAAGTGGATGCTTGGTTCAATGGGTTTCATCCTGAACTCGTCGCTATCAGTTGGGTAGGATTCGACTCACCTAAAACGCTAGGCCACTATGAAACAGGTGGACGAGCAGCATTACCGATGTGGATCGACTTTATGCGGGTCGCATTAGATGATGTACCGGAATCACCTCTCAAAGAGCCTGTAGGCATGATTACAGTTAAAATTGATCGTTATACAGGGGTATTGGCTAACCCAAACTCAACAGATACGATTGATGAAACATTCCGTATCGAAGATGTACCCACTCAAAGGGTCATGCCAAACAAGTTTATAAGCAATAGTCCATCACAAGAGTCGCCGTCGTCTGTGGATTTATTTTAACATCCATTATGAGATTTCAGGCTGATATTCAGCCAAAATAAGGTTATTAAATTAATGATGTTCTCGTGGTTGTGCAGAACAACAAAAGCACATGCAAGCCAAGTTGCTCGAAATATTAATACTTATTAATGAACACGTTTTGCCAGGTCGTTGCGCTCTAATTGACCAGCAGGATAATCACCATTCAATAATCTCAATTGTTCTAATGGACTGTTGCTAATCCGAGAGTCTTTTGCCCAAGCGATATAGTTATCAGACTTGCCAACGGTAACCACATCTAATTTCAACGCTTTGGCTAATGCTGTTTCATCAGCTCTCAAACCATGCAAGCTTTTTGCCGTCGCAACAAAATCAACATCAAACTGGCTGAACATTTTATTGTTTTTTACACCGCCAAAAAAGATAAAAGCCCGATCTCGCAGATAAACAACCGTAACTCGAGTCAGTTTATCTTGGCTCTTTACTATGCCAGTATACCCCTCTAAACCGTTTGCACTTAGCTGCTGCCCTGCTTTTAACCTACCTATTTTTAAACGCTGTGTAATGAATTCACGCGGTGATAATTTTCGATTGAGATCAGATGCTCGCATCTCAACAATCGCATCCCCATTAGGTGATAACGCTTGTAGACTCTCGGGATTATTATTAATCTGCCAGCCAGCGGGGAACTCAACAGCAAAACTCATTGCTAAATGATAAAAATGGCGCTCTGAACGAATACCTTGTGCCTCACTATCACCAAAAACAAGACCATTGAGATGTGTCAAATACTCCGATCGCCCTATTTTAGCCTTAGTCGCACTCGCATATTTATCAGCAGCTGCCACGACCTCATGCAATCGCGTGTCGTTATCTGGATGACTGGCAAATAAACCATGGTAGCCCTTCGCCTCACGCCCTTGTTTTTTTGCCTCAACGGCAGAAAAGGTCTCTTGATCTTTAAGCACACGAATGACTTCAATCATCGCTTTGGGCTCGTATCCAGCTCGTGCTAGATATTCTGCGCCTAAACCATCAGATTCCAATTCATGTTCACGTCCATAACCACTAAGTAATGCACCACCCAATATATTAAATAAATTTTGAGAAGGCGCAGCACGTAAATCGGGAAACAAAATGGATCCGAGGGTATAACCTAAATTAGCGGCTTGTGATGCACTTTGCTGGCGTACACCATGACGCGCTGTTACATGACCAATCTCATGGCCTAATACGGCGGCTAATTCAGCTTCCGAATTTAAATACGCCATCAAGCCACGGGTAATATAAATATAACCACCCGGCAACGCGAAGGCATTAATATCCGGTGAATCTAAAACAGTAAAACGATACAACAGCTCTGAACGATGACTTACTGAGGCCAGTTTATCACCTACAGACTGCACATAGGTTTGCAGTGATTCATCATCATATCGGCCATATTGCTCAATGATTTTTGGGTGATTGCTTCGGCCAATAGCTATCTCACTATCGACACCTAGCAACACAAAGTCTTGATTGCCACTTACAGGATTTTGAGCACAACCTGCTAGTAGCAGAAACGACAAAGCCCCTGTTAACAAACAGAGGCTTTGTAATATATTACGAACTGTACGGTTATGTACAAACACGCTATATGAATTTTTAATATGTTAGGCCAAATAGACCTGACAAATTATTTTCCGTATTTTTGACGGAATTTATCAACACGACCAGCAGTATCAAGCATTTTTTGTTTGCCTGTATAGAACGGGTGGCATTCTGAACACACATCTAGACTCAATGCAGTGCTACGTGTTGAACGTGTTTTAAACGAGTTACCACAGCTACATGTAACATCGATTTCGTTATATTCTGGATGGATATTAGCTTTCATATCTGTTCTCGTTTTGTGTATTATCTAAAATGAATAGTGAGCCATAAAAACAAGGCTTTAGGACCGCATAATTCTACCTGCCAAAGTCTATTCCGGCAAGTTTTATTTACTCATTCTATATTCAACTTAGAATGTAGTGGTGAATTTCAATTTATTGAGACTGCTTGTCTAAATTACTTTTCCGCCACTAACAAGGCTTGATTCCGCCAACCTTGCTGATGATCACCCAATAAAGACTCTTCTCTATAGACGCGGACCTTCATGGTTAAAAATATGCTTAATAGCTCATTATCAGCCAATAAAAAATCAGTATTGCCAGGCCCTTTTTGCTCTACTTTTTGCTGGCAATACGTTTGATAAAACAATAAACCTCCTGGCCGTAGAGCGGCCAACAAACTCTTACATAAGCTACGATCAAGAAAAAAGCTTACCACTAATACATCTAAACTATTGGCTTCGGGTGGTAATGTAACCACATTCCGTACTTGGGCATTAATGCTTAAGTTATCTAAATCAGCAAAACTCTGCAACTGTCTAATGGCAACAGGAGACACATCCCATGCTGACACCGCCAGTCCAGTCTTAGCTAATAACACAGCATTACCACCTTGACCACATGCCAAATCTAAGGCCATGCCCTGTAGCGGTAATAAATGCTGGTTTTGCGTTAACACTAAGGATGCGGTTGGACTATTTTCTTTATTGCTATAAATAGTATCCCATTTAGTCTGAATATCGCTGATGATTATCGTCTCCAGAATGCAGGTGTCAAGACCACTAACAAGGTGAAAATCTCAAGCCGTCCTAATAACATAGCAATACATAACACCCACTTTGCCGGTGAGTTAATGCTACTATAATTAGCGCCAACTTCACCCAAGCCTGGGCCTAAGTTATTCAAACACGCAGTAACGGCGGAAAATGAAGTCACAATATCTAAACCCGTCGCCATTAAAAATAAATGCATAATGCTAAAACAAAAAACATACATGGCCAAAAACCCCCAAACAGCAGCAATGACCTTAGTGGGTAGCGCCTTATTATTCACTTTGATAGCAAATACGGCATTAGGATGAATGAGACGTAAAATCTCACGGTAGCCTTGTTTAAATAATAACATCACTCGGATAACTTTCATTCCGCCGCCCATTGAACCCGCACAGCCGCCGATATAACTAGCCATCAACAGTAAAATAGGTAAGAAGCCAGGCCATAAAGAATAGTCTGCGGTCGTGAACCCTGCTGTAGTTCCGATCGATACGGTCTGAAAAATACCCTGATGAATCGCAGTCCATGGATTTTGATAGGTATTAGTGAAATACAAATAACTGGATACGACTATCGAAATTATAGCTAAAATCCACACATAAGTACGTAACTCAGAATCTGCCCAATAATGTCTAATCGAGCGATGACGCCATGCCAAAAAATGCAGTGAAAAATTCATGCCTGCTAGCAGCATAAACACCACAGTAATCATCTCTATAGTGATGCTATTAAAATAACCTATACTGGCATCATGGGTTGAAAATCCGCCAATAGCGACTGTCGAGAAACTATGACCGACGGCATCAAACCAACCCATGCCCGCCAGATAAAATGCCACTGCACAGCCAATAGTTAAACTTAAATAGATATACCATAGGGCCTTAGCTGTTTCAGTAATACGAGGCGTCAATTTAGAATCTTTCATCGGTCCCGGTGTTTCAGCACGATAAAGCTGCATACCCCCGACGCCCAGTAAAGGCAAGATAGCAACCGCTAAAACTACGATACCCATACCCCCTAGCCATTGCAAAAACTGCCGGTAGAACAATACTGCCTCAGGTAACGTGTCAAGGCCTGTTAAAACCGTCGCTCCGGTAGTTGTCAAACCCGACATAGATTCAAACACGGCATCGGTGAATGACATTTTTGGTACTTCGGTTAAAAAGAAAGGCAAGGCTCCCGCTATTCCCAAAGTAATCCAGAACATCACGACCACGATGAAACCATCACGAATTTTAAGTTCTTTACGATGTTTTCGTGCTGGAAACCAGAAAATAACGCCGGTTACCAACAACAAAATAAAGGCATCCATAAAGGCCTCGATCGCGCCATCTTGGTAATAAAAAGACACCGCCGCCGCAGGTAGCATTGTGATACTAAATAGGCTTAATAAGATGCCTAATATGCGTTGTATGGTTAAAAACTGCATTAATCCATCTACCTATTTAATCCACTCGTCGATAATACGCCCATGCCATCAGCATGAACAGTGTCAGCAACCACAAAGGGCTTTGCCCCCATTTCACATAAGGTGTTGCCCCCTGACGCGGCTGTACATTACCTGTTAATACCGCTTCTTTAAACTGCGCTGTTTGTTGTTGCAAATGACCTTTAAAATCTATTAATGCCGAAACGCCATTAGTCGTAGCACGAATGGTTGGTCGGCCCGTTTCCAATGCACGATTTTGTGAAATTTGTAGATGTTGGTGTGGTGCAAACGAATCACCGTACCATGCATTATTAGTTGCATTTACTAATAGTCTGGCCTCTGGCAGGCTCCGTAACACTTCTGTTGAAAATGTGTCTTCATAACAAATCGACAGGCCTATTGCTTGGCCGGCAGCATGCACCAACTCATTAGAGATTGGACCCCGACGGAAAGATGACATCGGTAAATCAAAAAACTTAATGACACCGCGCAACCATTCGAAAGGTACATAATCGCCAAAGGGTACTAAGTGACTTTTATGATAAAAACCTTCTTGTGCACCTAAAG
>JBLIKM010000012.1:0-16002 GCA_047636295.1 Methylophagaceae bacterium | reverse complement strand
ACCTTGGATGGCAAGGGGGCTCGCGCATTCAGTAATGTCACTCGCGATAATATTGGTAACCCAATGGCTGTGGTTTTTATTGAGTCCAAGTCAGAGAATCGGGAAATCAATGGTGAAATGGTTAAAGTTCGCCGTCTGGTTCCAGAAGTTATTAACGTGGCAACTATTCGCGATCAATTAAGTAAGAAGTTCCAAATTTCAGGCCTTGATTCTACTACGGAGGCTTATGACCTAGCGTTATTGTTGCGTGCTGGTGCGCTTGCCGCACCCATTGAGATTGTTGAAGAAAGAACCGTGGGCCCAAGTTTAGGTCAAGACAATATCGATCAAGGTTTTGCCTCAGTTATTATTGGTTTTGTATTTGTTTTAATCTTTATGGCCATTTGGTATCGCGTATTTGGTCTTGTTGCTAATATGGCTTTGGCTGCGAATCTCATCTTGATCGTCGCGTTATTATCGATGTTGCAGGCAACATTAACGATGCCTGGTATCGCAGGGATTGTATTAACTGTTGGTATGGCGGTGGATGCTAATGTATTGATCTTTGAACGGATTCGCGAAGAGCTGCGTATAGGTAACAGTCCTCAAGCCAGTATTAGCGCGGGTTACAGTAAAGCATTCTCAACGATTGCTGATGCGAATATCACCACATTAATTGCCGCAATTGTACTATTTGGTTTCGGCACTGGCTCTATAAAAGGGTTTGCGGTGACCTTATCATTGGGGATTTTAACGTCGATGTTTACTGCCATTATGGGTACGCGGGCAGTGATCAATTTGATCTATGGTCATAAACAACGTCCAACGTTATCCATTTAAGGTAATTATTATGCAAATTATGAAAGAAAATACGCACTTTAACTTTATGGGGAAACGCAAGGTAGCAGCCGTTTTCTCTATCTTATTGGTTTTAATTTCACTAGCCTCATTATTTAAGCAAGGCCTTAATTTAGGTATCGATTTTACGGGTGGCACCATCATTGAGTTAGCTTATCAAGATGAGGCTAAACTGAGTAATATTCGAGCTACTTTAAAAAAAGCTGGCTTCGAGGATGCGGCAGTGCAGAATTTTGGTTCAATACATGATGTACTAATATATATGCCTGTTATTGCGACTAAAAATATGGCTGAATTAAGTAATGAGGTAGTTGCCGTACTAAAGAAGAACAGTGATGTAACTATCGATGTAAGACGAGTAGAATTTGTTGGACCGCAAGTGGGGGAAGAGCTTACTGAAGATGGTGGTTTGGCAATGTTGTACGCGCTGATCGGTATTTTGATTTATGTCTCGTTCCGATTTGAATATAGGTTTGCGATTGGTTCGGTAGTTGCCTTGGTGCATGATGTGATCATTACACTAGGTATGTTTTCACTATTTCGCTTGCAGTTTGATCTAACGGTGCTTGCTGCAATATTAGCTATTATCGGTTATTCACTCAACGATACGATTGTGGTCTTTGACCGTATACGAGAAACATTCTTACGTAAGCGCAAAGGTGAGCCAGTCGAAATTGTAAATACCGCCTTAAATGACACCTTAAGTAGAACATTGATGACCTCGACCACAACATTATTAGTTGTTTTTTCTCTTTATTTGTTTGGTGGAACTATCATCCATGATTTTGCAATAGCGCTATTGATGGGGATTGTTATTGGTACTTATTCTTCGATTTACATTGCAAGTAATACTGTTTTAGCAATGGGTGTCAGTAAAGCTGATTTAATGCCACCAGAAAAAGCAGAAGGCGAAGAGACTAATGAGGATGGAAGCCAGGTTTAGCTTAAGTGCTGATTAGTTATATAAAAAAGCCCGATAGATTCGGGCTTTTTTATAGCTAATGATATTCTCTATCTTGAAAGGCTAACGATTTATTCAGTGATTGTTGAGGTATTCTGATTACGTGAGCTGTACGATTTTGAGGCTGCACAAATTCAGCTTGAGTGACACTCTCTACACTCAGTATACGTAGGCCAGCACTATTACCTCGGAAACTCATAAAGGTGGCAAATTCTTCCAGCCCCTGCATAATATTTCTGAGTTCAAGTTCTTGTGCTTTTTTATTCATAAATTTCACATATTCCTGATAGTCAGACTTTATATCGGTAGCCAGATGGATTTCTTGAGTAAAAAAGTTGATTTATTTATGCTCTTTTTACCTTGTTGTACTAAAAAAAGCTGATAAGGCAATGACCTGATTTATTCAAAAGAGGCTGCTTGCTTGCAAGCTATGGTGCTTGATATGAAGCTAATTGAAATTGTCAGCTTAGCGTAAGCTTACCTTGCTATGGTGGCCGGTAAATTAGTCTGAACTTTCATTCCAATTAAACCTCTAATGTTAGTGATTAAGGAATTTCCTCATTTTTTAGCTCGATGAAACATTGTATGGTAAAGGGTCATTAACAAAGCGGAGAACATAATGCACGTAATTAAAAAGTGGCTATTTGTCCTACTAATAGCTTTGAGCCAGCCGTTATTGGCTGAGGTAATGAATGTTCCATTACATTATGTTGGCCCTACAAATGGTAGTGTTTGGCAGGGATTGCAACAGGGACTTGATGAAGCTAATATTCAAGGTGAATTTTTAGGACAAAAATATACCTTACAAGTTGTTACTGCTGAAGAATTAATGGCCTTGAACAGTGCTACAGCTATTTTATTAGCGACAGATGATCAAGCCGTTTTAACCGTTGCCCGATCAGAAAAATTTGCCCATGTTGCTGTGTTTAACTTGATCTCAGATTCTGACTCTTTACGTTTAGCATGTTTACCGAATTTATTGAGTATCCCAGCAAGTCAAAAAATGAAACAAGATGCTTTGGCACAATGGATGGCAAAAAATCCTGATTCAAAAGCGCATGTGCAAGGTTGGCATGAAGATTTCAGAAAATTTGCTGCGAGCCAATTAAATAGTCGTTTTAAAAAAGCGCACGGCGTGATTATGGATAATGATGCCTGGTCAGGTTGGGCGGCAGTGAAATTGTTGTCAGATAGCGTTGCCAGAACACAAAGTACTGATGCTGTCATCATGTTGAATTATCTCAAAAATGATATTGCATTTGATGGCCAAAAAGGTGCAGGTGCAACCTTTCGTGATACCGGTCAATTACGACAGTTAGTCTTGCTGGTAGAAGATAATAGAATTATTGCTGAAGCGCCATTGCGTGGTGTGAAAGGCGGTTTAGATAGTTTGGGCTTAAAAAGCTGTAAATAATTGTAGAGAATGTTAAGGAAATAATAATGAAATTAAAACAACTTATATTTTTGTCATTAGTGCTTGTCAGTGCTGGCGCTTGGGCCGATCCAACATATCGTTTATTTGTGACTAATGAGAAAAGTAACACGGTGAGTGTTATTGATTCACGTACTGGCACGGTGGAGGCAACGCTGGAACTCGGTGAGCGTCCTCGCGGTATTGGTTTCTCGCCTGATCATAAAACGCTTTATGTCGCTCTGAGTGATGAAAACGCTATTGGCATGGTGGATGTCGCGACCTTAAAAGTTTTAGGAAAGTTAAAGGCAGGACAAGATCCTGAAACGTTTGCTGTACATCCTAATGGTAATTTGTATCTATCAAATGAAGATGATGCAAAAGCAACCGTACTTAACCCCGCCACCAACGAGATTATCGAAGAAATTCGTGTCGGCTTAGAGCCTGAAGGTGTCGCGGTTTCACCCGATGGCAGTATAGTCTTAGTGACTAGTGAGTCGACAAATATGGTACATGTAATTGATACGGCAGCACACAAAGTTGTAGCCAATATTTTAGTGGCAGCACGACCACGTGGCCTAGCTTTTAGTCATGATGGCTTACGCGCTTATGTCAGCAGTGAAATCGGTAATGAAGTTGCGATTATTGACACTAAAACGTATACCATTAGCAAGACAATGAGCATTGATGTGCCGAGTGCGAAGCCGATGGATATTAAAATTAGTCCTGATGATAAAACACTTTATCTAACAACGGGCCGTGCAGCTAAAGTCGTTATTATGGATGCGATGACATTAGAGATAAAATCAACAGCTGATGTTGGAAAGCGTGTATGGGGTTCTGCATTGAGTCGAGATGGATCAACACTTTACACCGCTAATGGTGCGAGCAACACCGTTTCTGTTGTTGATACGGCAGCTAGTAAATCGGTGATGGAAATTAAAGTAGGTGATGCACCTTGGGGACTTGTGCTTGATGATTAATCTCTAGCTTATCTCGTTCAACATTTAAACCCGATAATGATGTGGTCGTTATCGGGTTTTTTATTATTTGCTACTTTGTAGTTACTCCTTGGCACGGTATGATGCAACGATGAATATTATTTTACGTTATATTGAATTGTGTCGGCTTAAAGCAGGGCCTGCTGATATGCCGGCTTCCAATAAGCTGCTTAAGGCAACGTTACTCGCTTATTTTTTGCTGGGTATCGGTATTGGCCGTATAGATAGTGCCTGGAATATTAGTGTTATAAGTAGTTTGGCTGATACCCTATTTATGATCGCTGCTGTTGGGCTGATGCTTAATTTTAAAGGCTTATCTGCACGTTACCAGCAGACTTTAATGGCCTTAGCTGGCGCGGGTATTATTCTAAATGTAATAGGTCTGCCGCTGTTGTTCTGGCTCAATCAGATCGATAAATTGGAACAAGGCACCAGTATTGCACTGTTATTAATCATTGCCCTAATGTTTTGGAGTTTAATGGTTATCGCCCATATATTTCGACAAGCTTTAGATATCAAGGCCGGCAGTGCCGCTATGATAACGATTATTTACACCGCGTTGTCCTTACTTGTTTTAGGGCTTACCCTATCAGGAGTTGCCTAAGTGCATATTCATATATTAGGTATTTGTGGCACTTTTATGGGGGGGGTGGCTTTATTAGCTCGTGAATTAGGCATGACAGTTTCAGGTTCTGATGCCAATGTTTACCCGCCGATGAGTGATCAACTTGTAGCGGCAGGTATCGTTATACAGCAAGGCTATTTAGCTGAACATTTAGAGCCTACACCTGATTTAGTCGTGATGGGCAATGCGTTGTCACGAGGTAATCTCGCTGTAGAATATGTACTAAATAACGGTTTGCCTTATATTTCTGGACCGCAATGGCTAGCAGAATATGTGTTAAAAGATAAATGGGTACTCGCCGTTTCAGGCACCCATGGCAAGACGACAACCAGTAGTTTATTGGCTTGGATTTTGGAAGACGCAGGTATGTCACCTGGATTTTTAATCGGTGGAGTGCCTGATAATTTCGGGGAAACGGCTCGACTAGGTAAAACACCTTTTTTTGTGATTGAAGCCGATGAATATGACACCGCATTTTTTGATAAACGATCTAAATTTGTTCATTATCATCCACGTACTTTAGTTATCAATAATCTTGAGTTTGACCACGCTGATATTTTCGAAGACTTAGCGGCCATTCAAAAACAATTCCATCACTTACTTCGAACGGTACCTTCTCAAGGTTTGGTGATTAGTCCCAATAATGTAACGGCCATCGAACAGGTATTTGAAATGGGCTGTTGGACACCACGGCAAACAGTCGATTTAAATATGGGCGATCTGCAGGCACAGAATATTGCTGATGATGGGAGTCAATTTGAGGTGATAGATCACGATAACAACGTAGGTAAAGTGAAATGGTCAATGTTGGGCCTGCATAATGTAAGTAATGCGCTGACAGCACTAGCGGCGGCGCATCATGTAGGTGTGACGGTTAAGCAGGGCTGTGAGGCGCTAGGAAGATTCTCAGGTATCAAACGTCGCATGGAATTATGTGGTGAAGTGCAGGGCGTGCGCGTTTATGACGATTTTGCCCATCACCCTACAGCAATTGCTTCTACCATTGCTGGTCTACGTGCCAATATTGGCGGTCGTAAATTGATTGCGATTTTAGAGCCTCGATCAAATACCATGAAAATGGGTATACACCAGCACACCTTAGCAAAGTCATTGATGGCGGCAGATCGAGTGATCTTGTTTGAAGATCGGAGCTTGAAATTATCACTAGCCGATATTCAACAACAACTGGGTGATATGGCAACTATTAAACACAATATTGATGAAATAATTGAACTAGTTTGCCAAGAAGCTGCAGCGGGTGATGAGGTATTAATTATGAGTAATGGTGGCTTTGGCGGCATACATCAACGCGTATTAACAGCATTGGCGGTAAGATGATTGATCATAAGCAGATTGCTTTAGCTATTACTGGAGCCTCAGGGGCTCCTTACAGTAAACGATTGCTTGAAATTTTGTTGACACAAGGAATAACAGTTCACTTGATGGTATCTGCTGCGGGCCGAATTGTGCTCGCTGATGAATTGGATTGGAAGCTACCTGCTAGAGCTAGCGATATTCATAAAATGCTGGTTGCTGAATTTGCATGTGACCCAGAATTATTAAAGGTTTACGGTGAGCAGCAATGGAGTTCACCTCTAGCCAGTGGTTCGCACAAGGTGGCTGCTATGGTTGTGTGTCCCTGTACTATGGGAACGTTATCATCGATTGCTGTTGGTAGCAGTGATAACCTGATCAATCGCGCAGCCGATGTGATGATAAAAGAAAATCGAAAATTAATTTTAGTACCACGCGAAGCACCATTTTCCGCAATACACTTAGAAAACATGCTCAAACTAGCGCGTATAGGTGTATGTATTTTGCCGCCAAACCCAGGCTTTTACTTCAAGCCGACCCAGTTATCCGATATTGTTGATTTTGTGGTAGCGAGAATACTAGACCAAGCTGCAATCGAGCATACTCTTCAACCTCGGTGGGGTGAATAAATGCAGCATAGTCACGTATAATTGTATGATAATTATCCGGATGGAATAACCGATGTCAGATATTGAAATTGCACAACAGGCCAAGATGGAACAAATTCTGCCACTTGCTGAGCAGCGCTTAGGTTTAGATCCTCTGAAACTTGATCCCTATGGTCGATACAAAGCTAAAGTTTCGCTAGACGTGATGGCTGACTTGGCTGATAAACCTAATGGCAAACTTATTCTCGTTACGGCTGTGAGTCCAACGCCCGCAGGCGAGGGTAAAACTACGACTACCATTGGTTTAAGCGATGCGTTAAACCGCCTGGGTAAAAAATCTATGGTCTGTGTACGTGAACCATCTATGGGACCGTGTTTTGGCATGAAAGGCGGTGCAGCCGGTGGCGGTTATGCGCAGGTTGTACCGATGGAAGATATCAATCTACATTTTACTGGCGACTTACATGCCATTGCATCTGCCCATAATCTGCTCGCTGCGATGATAGATAATCACATCCATCATGGTAATGTTTTAGATCTGGATGTGCGAAAAATCACATGGGGACGGGTGATGGACATGAATGACCGAGCACTTCGTCAGATTAATGTGGCCTTAGGTGGCACTACTAATGGTTTTCCGCGTGAAGATGGCTTTGATATTGTTGTCGCCTCAGAAGTAATGGCTATCTTTTGTTTATCAAACTCACTGAAAGAGCTAAAACAACGCTTAAGTAATATCTTAATTGGCTATTCACGCGATGGCACTGCTCGTTTTGCACGTGATTTAAAAGCACATGGTGCAATGGCTGCTTTATTAAAAGAGGCATTGAAACCGAATCTAGTTCAAACCTTGGAAAATAATCCCGCTTTTGTCCATGGTGGTCCCTTTGCCAATATCGCTCACGGCTGTAATTCGATTATTGCGACTAAAATGGCCTTGAAATTAAGTGATTATGTTGTCACTGAAGCAGGATTTGGTGCCGATTTAGGCGCAGAGAAGTTTATTGACATTAAGTGCCGTAAAGCAGGTATTAAGCCTGATATGGCAGTGATAGTCGCTACAGTGAAAGCCTTGAAATATCATGGCGGTATTGAGGTTAAAGATTTAGCTAATGAAGATTTATCTGCCTTAGAATTAGGGATGGAAAATCTAAAACGCCACCTGACGAATATACAACAACACTTTGGTTTGTCATGCATTGTGGCCATCAATCACTTTGTACAAGACACTGATGCTGAAATTGATTTAATCATAAAAACGGTAGAATCGTATGGTGCAAAAGCTATTGTAGCGACTCATTGGGCTGATGGCGGTGCGGGTGCAGAACAACTCGCTCAAGTAGTAGTGGCGACTTTGAATGAAACCAACAATGAATGCCAGTTTCTCTATGCTGATGAAGAGCCCTTATGGGACAAAATAACAGCAGTAGCGACTAAAACTTATGGTGCTAGTGAAGTGGTTGCAGATAAAAAAGTATTAGCTAAACTAGAATTATTTAGTAAGACACATAAACATGTACCCGTTTGTATTGCTAAAACACCTTATTCATTTAGCAGTGACCCAACATTACGTGGCGCAGCTTCAGGACATGTTCTAGCTATTCGCGATGTTAGATTATCGAGTGGTGCCGAGTTTGTCGTCGTGCTGTGTGGCGATATTATGACTATGCCAGGTCTTCCCAAACAACCTGCCAGCGAACGTATTGATATTAGTGATGATGGTGCAATCAGCGGTTTGTTTTAGATTAAAAATTATTGCTGCGCGCGATGCTTTTTAAGTAGATCATACGCTACCTGAATGTCTTGTGCCTGCTCGGTGGCCACTGCGATCATATCTTCTGGCAAACCCTGACCAATCAGTTTATCAGGGTGATATTGGCTCATTAATTTGCGATATGCCCGCTTAATTTCTTGATCAGTACTATCTTTTTCTACTCCTAAGGCTTTATAGGCATCTTCTAAAGCAGAAGGGGAGCTAGTATTACCCTGTGAGAAATGTGATTGATTGAGCAACATGTCGAGCATTTGTTTAAATTCAGCAGCACTGTGACCTAAGCGTAGTGCTATTTTTTCAAGTATGGCATGTTCAGCAGGATCGAGTTTGCCGTCAGCTAATGCCATGACGGTGAGGTACATTAATAACACTTGTTTTAAATTTGATGTATTGCCACAAGTAGTCATAAAGTCATTTAAAGTCGCATCAATGTCAAAGTTTTCGACTGAACCACGTTTGAATTGAGCTATTGCTTGTTGCCGATGTTCGGTAGACATACCCATTTTTTGAATGAATTGTTCAACATGTGAAATTTCATCTTTGGAAATATGACCATCTGCTTTGGCCAGCTTGCCCATCAAAACAAACGCGGTTTCTAGGAATATGGCTTTACGGTGGTCATTGCCAAGTGGATTTATTCCACCTAGGCCATATTGTCTACCACGATCGATACTGCTACCGATTAAATAGCCTAGAAAAGCGCCAAATAACCCTAAGAAATAATAACCAGCAACGATAAAAATGATTTTGAACATAGTAAGATCTTTTATTAGCTTTTATGAAAAATAATTGAATGAGTTACCGGCTACCATACAGTAGATCTTAATAATCATTATTGAAAAAAATTGAGATGACTAATCCAGCACGCCTTCCAGTCCAGTATCAAGCGCAAGTAATATGGCCATTTTCTCCGCGACATCTTCTTCTTTTAACCCTAGTTGCTGCCATTCTTTATATGGGAAATCAGCTAATATGGTCTGTTGCTCCTTGTTGCTATAGCTAGATTCACTAATATAACGAGCGATATACAAGGTACAAGCAGCCAAGGAGATATTGTCAAAATTTAGTGGTTCGCCTGCTTTGCTGATGGTATCAATTAATTCGTTAGAAAATTGCCAGATACGGCATAATTCAGCACCGACTTCTTGATGGGTGAAACCTAGATGCTTACGTTCAGAATCAGGTCTAGCTATGCCGGCTCTGACCTCAGAATTTATTTTACTAGCGTTAGTCGCATCGTCTAAATGAATAAGTACTTTCCCTAAGCTGCTAATGAGGCCAGCAGTGAAGATCACTTCACTGCTGTTAAGATTAGCATCATCGGCTAGCCATTTTGCATAGGTGGCGGTACGAAAATTATCATTCCAGAAGTCATATAAATTGAAGCCTGGGATCTCATGAATGGAACTGACAAGACCTGATACCACAATCAATTTTTTTAACTCATTCATGCCCAGAAATACTAGGGCGTGTTGTATAGAACCAATTTTACTAGAAAGACCATAGTGAGAAGAATTGACTAAACGTAAGACTTTAACTGAAACGGCCTGTTCTTTTTCAACATTTATAGCGATAGCTTTAAAATCAATATTAGGATCATTGGCTTGAGATATCAATATCCGCACAATCTCTGGGATTTGAGGAATATTATCAATTTGGTTAAATAAGGGCTGTATTTCTAGCTTCATAGTAGGAAGATTCCTCAGTTTACTATTATTGATATGATACGCGTGCTCTTAAGACAGTAATAAGTCAGTGGTCTGAATTTTTTGTTAAGCTAATATAAAGTAAGATCCCGCCCCCTATTCCGAATATCCAACTTAGCATAGGTATGCCTGCAATCATAGAGGGGGCATAACCATCCAAACCTTTGATCACTGCTGCACCTATAATAAACGCAGCGCCACTAATCGCTGCTGCACTACGATAGCTGGCCTTGCGTACTTCTTGCTGCAATTGTTTGAGATCATGTGATGATAATTGCATTTTCAATTTACCATCTTGAGCCTGCTGAACGAGTGTATGCATCATACTCGGTAGTTTAGGCATGATCTGTGCCCAGTTTGGTATTTCCTGTTTAATGTTATCAAAGGCAGCTCGCCAGCCCATTTTTTCATTCATCCACTGTTCAAGTATGGGTTTTGCTGTTTTCCATAAATCTAATTCGGGATAAAGTTGGCGACCAAGCCCTTCTATATTGAGCAATGTTTTTTGCAATAAGACTAGTTGTGGTTGTACTTCCATATTAAAGCGCCGTGCCGTTTGAAATAAACGTAATAAGACTTGCCCGAATGATATTTGATTGAGTGGCTTGGCAAATATAGGTTCGCAGACACTACGGATCGCCGCTTCAAATTCATCAATACGGGTATCAGCAGGCACCCAGCCGGATTGAATATGTAATTCTGCTACACGGCGATAATCACTTTTGAAAAAGGCAAGGAAATTGTCAGCTAAGTAATTTTGATCATTAGGTGATAAGGTACCCATAATGCCAAAATCAATGGCGATATAACGTGGGTTTTCAGAATTTGAAGCATCGACCATGATATTACCGGGATGCATATCGGCATGGAAAAAACCGTGCTTGAAAGCCTGAGTGAAAAATATCTCTACACCTGTTTCCGCTAATTTTTCCATATTAACATTCTTAGCGTGTAATTGAGCAATATCACCGATAGGAATACCGTAAATACGCTCTTGTACTAGTAAATTACTTTTAGTTAACTGCCAATTAATTTCTGGCACATACAGCAAGCTGGAATTTGCAAAATTACGACGTAATTGTGAGGCTGATGATGCCTCACGCATCATATCTAATTCATCAAAGAGGTTTTTTTCTATCTCAGTAACCACTTCTTTAGGACGAAGTCGCCGACCATCAACCCAGAAACGTTCAGCTAATCCCGCTAAGGTGTGCAATAAGTCAACATCACGTCGAATACACTGTCTTATATTGGGCCGAACGATTTTGATAATCACGGCACTGCCATCAATGAGTGTTGCAGCATGAACTTGAGCAATTGAAGCAGAGGCGAGTGGTGCTTCATCAATATGTGAAAATAAGGTATCGAGCGCCTGTTCGCCGTAAGCTTGCTGAATTAAAATTCGTGCCTGTTCATTAGGAAATGGCATCACTTGATCTTGCAATTTAGCTAAAGAATCTGCGATATCATCGGGTAATAAATCTCGGCGAGTTGACAATATTTGGCCAATTTTCACAAAGATGGGGCCGAGATCTTCTAGGGCTAATCGTAATCGTTCACCACGAGGTGCCTTATTGCTATGTGTCCAACGATAAGGTGAAAAATAACTTAAAAACCTCAGGGGCCGTAACAAATGCGTACTTTGAATAAATTCATCCAAGCGATGTTTTGATAACACATGGTTGATTTGAATTAGGCGAAAGAGATGCTGTAGTTTCATTATTTATAATCTATTGATACGCGCTTCGAGGCGGTCAAAATCAGCACGCAAAATGTCTATATCTTGCATGTAGGTTTTAATTTGAGATTTATCAGGTAATATCTGACTTTCCTCACGCAGGTACTCAGCTATATTTTGTTGCATTGAAAGGTGGTTTTTTTTTGCCCATGACGTAACTTGTCTTATGCCGTGAGCAATCGGGTAGGCTAAGGTGTCGCCAGTAACACGGGCGAGTTGTGCCTCCCAATCAAAATCAAAGCCTTCAAGCAGATCGCGTAATTGTTTAGCGAATTGCACATCACCATTAATATCGATATCAGCAGAGAATAAACTTTCTGGATCTTTACCCAGTTTAGCTAAGGTTAAGGCATTGCCAGTGATGGTTAAATCAATGGCATATTCTACTTTTGTGGCGAGTTGTAACTGCCGATTATTAACGGACATGACGATCGTTTTATTAAAATCTTTGATCTTGATGGCAATACTACGTGATTCAAATTGATCAAGTTTAACTTTGGTTTCAGGATCTTGAGCTAGTGCAGCATTTAAGGCTATTTCGATAGGTTTAAGTGCTGAGCTCAAAATTTATAACCACTATGTAAAGCCACAATGCCTGCGGTCATATTGTGATAGTCACAACGTTCAAAACCGGCATCAACCATCATCTGTTTCATGGTTTCTTGATCGGGGTGCATACGAATAGATTCAGCTAAATAACGGTAGCTATCTTCATCATTTGAAAATATTTTGCCAATTTTAGGTAATAGTTTGAATGAATAAGTATCGTAAACGGGGGCTAGCAACTTAGCAGGTTTAGAAAATTCAAGCACTAATAATCGACCTCCTGGCTTGAGGATCCGAAACATGGAGTGTAGTGCCGCCTCTTTATCAGTAACATTTCGTAGACCAAAGGCGATAGTAATGACATCAAAGGTATTATCTGGAAAAGGCAAATATTCAGCATTGGCTTGTACATAGTTAATGTTACCAATGATACCTTCATCAGTGAGGCGATCGCGACCAACATTAAGCATACTGGCATTGATGTCAGCTAAGATAACCTGCCCTGTACTACCGACCAGTTTAGAAAACTTTAATGCGAGATCACCCGTACCACCGGCAATATCTAATACTTTTGCACCTCGTCTGACACCGCTAGTATGAATAGTGAAGCGCTTCCACAAGCGATGAATGCCCATCGACATTAAGTCATTCATTAAGTCATATTTTCCCGCGACAGAATGAAATACGCCGGCAACATGTTTGACTTTATCCTCGGTCGGCACTTCTTGGTAACCAAAGTGAGTGGTATTTTTTTCTTCCACGATCTTTAACCTTGTCGTTGATAACCTGCTTTTTCAAGCCGATTTAAGTAGTCTTGCCAGTGAATATCTAGATGTGTAGCAAGATCATACAAATAATCCCATGTAAATAAACCACTATCATGACCATCATCAAAATAAATTTTGAGTGCATAGTTGCCGGTAGGTTCAATTTTACTAATACCGACCTGTTCTTTGTTTGTTTGTAATATTTCCTGGCCAGCGCCATGACCGCGCACTTCAGCGGAAGGTGAATAGACACGTAAATACTCCGCCGATAGATTATAGCTAACATCAGCGTAGGATAGTTCAAGTGTTTTTGATTGCGTGTGTAATGTTATTCCTGTTGGGAAATTAGTGTTTGCCATGATGATCCTTAAAGTATGTAGCGAGATAAATCTTCATCTCGTACTAGCGCGGATAATTGACTATTTACATATGCTGTATCGATTGTAGCTTGAATATTTTCATCGTCACTGGTGTTGTATGACAGTTCTTCTAAAAGTTTTTCCAGCATAGTATGTAAACGTCGTGCGCCAATATTTTCTGTTTGCTCATTCACTTGCCATGCTAACTCTGCAATTCGCAATAAGCCATCTTGGCTGAAGTTTATATGCGTGCCTTCAGTAGCTAATAAAGCGGTGTATTGCTCAGTGAGTGAGGAGTTGGGTTCGGTCAATATGCGGACAAATTCATCAGCGCCTAGCGCTTGTAACTCGACGCGTATTGGCAATCGCCCTTGTAGTTCAGGAATTAAGTCTGAAGGTTTACTTAGATGAAAAGCGCCTGAAGCAATAAAAAGGATGTGATCCGTTTTAATCATGCCGTATTTAGTTGAGACGGAACTACCTTCTACTAGAGGCAATAAATCGCGCTGTACGCCGGCCCGAGAAACATCAGCACCACTACCACCTTCGCTACGATTAGTGATTTTATCGATTTCATCCAGAAAGACAATACCATCTTGTTGCACAGACTCAATGACTTTAGCCCTCAAGTCATCTTCGTTAACAAGTTTATGGGCTTCTTGTTCCGCTAATAATTTCATCGCTTTAGCAACGGTGAGTTTGCGATTAGTTTTATTCGAAGCATGCATGTTTTTAAACAAATCTTGAAGTTGATTTGTCATTTCTTCCATGCCCGGCGGTGACATGATTTCAACATCAACCTTAGATGAGTCAAGTTCTAATTCAATTTCACGATCAGCTAGCTGCCCTTCACGTAACATTTTACGAAAGCGTTGACGTGTGCTTGAAGTAGCATCATCTTCAGTTTGTTGATCTCGGGCAGGGCGAAGTAAGGCATCTAATATACGTTCTTCAGCGGCATCATCAGCTCGCAATTTAACCTCTTCACTCGCTTGTTCATGCAGCATTTTCATAGCGATTTCAGCAAGATCACGAATGATAGATTCAACATCACGACCAACATAGCCTACTTCAGTAAATTTACTGGCTTCAACTTTGATAAAAGGCGCATTAACTAAAGCGGCTAAACGACGGGCAATTTCAGTTTTCCCTACACCTGTTGGGCCTATCATAAGAATATTTTTCGGGGAAATTTCATGCTGTAGTTCAGCACTGAGTTGTTTACGGCGCCAACGATTGCGTAAAGCAATAGCCACTGCTTTTTTTGCGGCTTGCTGACCGATAATGTGTTTATCCAGTTCTAAAACAATTTGTTGAGGTGTGAGTGCTTGCATATTGATGTTATGACTCGCTTTCTAAAGTTTCTATGGTAAGGTTATGATTGGTGTAGATGCAAATATCGGCAGCAATGTGCAAGCCTTTTTCAACGATATCTTTCGCACTTAGATCGGTGTTTTCCATCAGCGCAGTTGCAGCTGATTGAGCATAGGGCCCACCTGAACCGATTGCCATTAGGCCATGTTCTGGTTCGATAACATCACCGTTACCAGAAATGATTAAGGAGGTGTGTTCGTCAGCGACAGCTAATAATGCTTCAAGACGGCGCATAATACGGTCAGTACGCCAGTCTTTAGCCAACTCTAGTGCGCTACGAGTCAGGTTACCTTGATGTTTTTCTAACTTAGCTTCAAAACGTTCAAACAGGGTAAAGGCATCTGCTGTGCCCCCAGCAAATCCAGCAATGATTTTGTCGTTGTATAAACGTCTGACCTTGCGTGCATTACCTTTCATAACCGTATGGCCTAAACTAACTTGACCATCGCCGCCAATAACAATTTGACCATTTCGACGATAAGATAGAATGGTAGTACCACGGTATTGTTCCATAGTGAACTCCTAAAAACATATAAATATTAAGCGCAGATAGTATACTATGAACTGTCTTTACGCATCGTCAATATCATTCAATACGCCGATTAGAAAAGGAATTGACAAGCATTGAAAGTATTAAATGAACATAATAGTTGACATGCGCCGCGCTTTTACGCAAAATGCCGTTCTTTCGTGGAGGGGTTCCCGAGCGGCCAAAGGGATCAGACTGTAAATCTGACGGCTCAGCCTTCGGAGGTTCGAATCCTCCCCCCTCCACCAGATTTATGTAGTAAGAAGTAGTTTGAAGAGTTAAATATGCGGGTGTAGTTCAATGGTAGAACTCCAGCCTTCCAAGCTGATCACGTGGGTTCGATTCCCATCACCCGCTCCATTGTTTGGATCTAAAGGCCCGCATAGCTCAGTCGGTAGAGCGCATCCATGGTAAGGATGAGGTCATCAGTTCGATTCTGATTGTGGGCTCCA
>JBLIKM010000011.1:0-16118 GCA_047636295.1 Methylophagaceae bacterium | reverse complement strand
CGCGCAAGCCTAACTGTATAATTCTGCTTAAGTTTTTAAGGAGAACATGACTTGGTGCGCTTTGGCCGAGCCATGAAAATGAATAGCCCGAGAGACTTTTCTCGGGTATTTCGTCAAGCAAAACGCATAGGTGGTGGTGGTTTGACGATCTTAACGGTTGAAAACACCGTGGGTCATCCGCGTTTAGGTTTAGCTATAGCAAAAAAACATCTGAAATTCGCACATCAACGCAATCGATTGAAGCGAATTATTCGTGAGTCATTTCGACAGCACCACACTGAATTTGCCAATATAGATATTGTGGTGCTATCTCGTCCCGGTGTAAAAAAACGAGAATCTGCACATATCTGGGCAGCATTGGAGCAACATTGGTTAGCAGTGATAGCGCAATGGCAAAAATCTTAATTGTTCTCATTCGAGGCTACCAATTAATCATCAGCCCGCTGCTGGGTGCAAATTGTCGTTTCCATCCCACCTGTTCACAATATATGATAGAAGCCGTTACACGTTTTGGCGCAATACGTGGGTTTTGGCTTGGCTTGCGAAGACTTTCACACTGTCATCCTTGGCATGAAGGTGGATTAGATCCCGTTCCTCAATTAAAGACTAAAAAACACAATGGATAACTTAAAAACATATCTCATCTTTGGCTTATTGATTGTCTCCTTATTATTATGGCAGGCATGGCAAACGGATTATGTCCAACCACAACAAGTTGCTCAAACGAGTAACAGTTTGGTGACTGATTTACCTGGTACTGAAAGTGTGAAACGACAAGGTGAAAATCAGCAAGATTTACCTGATTTGCCAACCTCACCAGATAGCCTACCAGCAATGGACCCAAGCTTAGCAGCCAGTGGTTCAAATAAAGTGCATGTTAAAACGGATGTGATAGATTTGTATATCAGCACACAAGGTGCTGATATACATAACTTAGCTCTACTTAACTATCCGATAGAATCAAGTAATCCTGATATCCCCGTTCAATTACTATCTGATACCGCTTCAGAGTTCTTTGTTGTACAGTCTGGTCTGCGGTCTAATGTGCCTGCACCAACGCATTACGACCAATATATTGCAGATAAAATGCAATATGAACTTGGCGATGGCCAAGACTCAATAGCCGTGCCATTGCACTGGCAATCTGCGGATGGATTAAAAGTCACTAAAACCTATCATTTTCATCGTAATAGCTATCTTGTTGAGGTTGATTATTTGATTGAAAATAATTCTGGTGAACAGTTCACGGCTTATCCATATTCACAATTTAATCGTGTCCGTCCGCCAAAAGATTCTGGCTTTATTTATACTTACACGGGTGCCGTATTCTCCAGTGAAGGCAATGAATATGACAAAATTGACTTCGATGATTTAGATGACACCGCATTTAGCCGCAAAGTGACTAATGGTTGGACAGCGATGATTCAGCATTATTTTGTGGCAGCATTAATTCCAGAACAAAATAATCAAGAAAATGGTTTTTATGGCAAGTCGCTGAATGAGAAAAATTACACCGCTGGCGTTAAAATTACTGATATTAATGTTGCTAGTGGTGATGTGGCAACCTCAAAATATTCAATGTATCTAGGACCTAAAGAACACAAGCGATTAGAAGCTGTGGTTAAAAACCTAGATTTAACCGTTGATTACGGCATTTTAACGATTATTTCTCAGCCGTTATTTACTATCATGGAATGGATCCATAAGCTTACCAATAACTGGGGCTGGTCGATTGTCTTTTTAACCGTACTGATTAAATTAGCATTTTATAAGCTGTCAGCCAAAAGTTATAAATCAATGGCCGCTATGCGTAAATTAACACCAAAATTAGCAACATTAAAAGAACGTCATGGTGATGATAAGCCGGCCTTTAATAAAGCGATGATGGATCTGTATCGTACCGAGAAAATTAATCCATTAGGCGGTTGTTTGCCGATTTTGGTACAAATGCCGGTATTTCTATCGTTTTACTGGGTATTGGTTGAAAGTATTGAACTACGCCAAGCTCCTTTTATCTTTTGGCTACAAGATCTAACAGCAATGGATCCTTACTTTGTTTTACCGGTACTATTTGGTTTGAGTATGTTTTTCCAACAGAAACTCAATCCTGCGCCTCAAGATCCGGCCCAAGCAATGGTAATGAAAGCCTTTCCGATTGTTTTCACCGTGTTTTTTGCGTTTTTCCCTTCAGGTCTTGTATTGTACTGGGTAGTGAATAATGCCTTGTCAATTGCACAGCAGTGGCACATTACTCGCAAGCTGGGCGCACTTTAACTAGCTCGTAGCGTATTACATGGAAACAATAGTAGCGATTGCTACCGCACCAGGCCGAGCAGGTGTTGGTGTAGTGAGGTTGTCAGGCGAGAAGAGTGCTGATATCGCTACAGCGATCTGTGGCAAATTGCCGCCGTCACGTTATGCTCAATTTAGCCATTTTCGTGATCACGATAGTGAAATTATCGACAGCGGTATTGTGTTATATTTTCCTAATCCTGCTTCGTTTACCGGTGAAGATGTTATAGAGTTACAGGGTCATGGTAGTCCAATTGTATTGGATCGCCTATGCCAGCGCGCAATTAGCCTTGGTGCCCGCATGGCTAGACCCGGTGAATTCTCAGAACGTGCTTTTTTAAATGATAAAATGGATTTGACACAAGCAGAAGCGGTTGCTGATTTAATCGATAGCTCTACCGAACAAGCCGCACGCAGTGCAATGCGATCATTACAGGGTGTCTTTTCTGATCATATTGATAGCTTACTACAGAAATTGACAGAACTGCGCATGTTTGTCGAAGCCGCGATCGATTTTAGTGATGAAGAAATCGATTTCTTGGCAGAAGCGGCCGTTGATAAACAATTACTAGTCTTACTCACCGTATTGGACGGTATTCAAGCCAGTGCACAACAAGGCCGTTTATTACGCGATGGCATCAGTATTGTGCTTGCTGGCCAACCCAATGCGGGTAAATCGAGTTTACATAATCAACTTGCAGGTCATGATGCTGCTATCGTCACTGAAATCGCGGGTACTACACGTGATGTTTTACGTGAACAAATTCATTTAGGTGGTTTGCCATTACGCATTTCTGATACTGCAGGCTTGCATGATGCGCCTGATGAAGTTGAGCGTGAAGGGATACGTCGGACACAATCTGAAATTGCTCAAGCGGATCATATTTTAATGGTGATGGATGATAGTAAGGGTGAAAATCCGGAAGATAAAGTGATTTTAGCTTCATTGCCAACGCATATTCCCTTAACTCTAATTCGAAATAAAGCCGATAAAACAGGCCATAAGGTCGAATTAGCCACTGAAAATGGTCAGCAAGTGCTCTACATGTCAGCCAAAACAGGCGAGGGTATGGCCTTGCTAGAACAATATCTATGCGATGCGGTAGGCTATCACCCGCACGATGAAGGGGTTTTTATTGCCCGCCGCCGTCACTTAGATGCTATTGCCCGTGCTCGTATAGCCATTGAAGCTGGCTATGATTGTTTGACGGGCATGGGGGCAGGTGAGTTGCTTGCGGAAGAGCTTCGCCAAGCACAGCAGGCGCTTGGCGAAATTACCGGTACCTTTAGCAATGAGGATTTGCTAGATAAGATATTTTCTAGTTTTTGTATCGGTAAATAATCTGGATATCTATCTTAAGATATCTTTAGACACTGGCGCTGACTTTTAATTAAGCCGAGAATGATGAACCACAACCACAGGTTGATGAGGCATTTGGGTTACGAATAACAAATTGTGACCCTTCAACACCATCACTATAGTCAATATCAGAACCCGCTAGATATTGATAACTAGTGGGATCAATCAATAACATCACACCTGCTTTCTCAACTTGTGTATCACCTTCACTGATTTCTTCTTCGAAGGTAAAGCCATACTGAAAGCCGGAGCAACCGCCACCCGTAATAAATACGCGTAGTTTAAGTAGATCATTACCTTCTTCGGCAATTAATGCGCTGACTTTATTAGCTGCGGCATCGGTAAAATTAACAGGACTAGGCATTTCACTCATGAGGGACTCCAAACTTAAATAATTGATCCCCTATTATCCAAGACTGAGTAATTTAGTCAAGAATTAGTCTTGCTCTTTTGTGATCATCGGCATATATGTGACTATAATTTTTGCTCTGACATGACTTTTATATAGATACAATATTATTTCTAAATAACATTGCCTTAGCTTATAAAATCTATTATTTTAGCTCCTTTATATTAGCGGAAAGCCGTATGACACTATTGTGTTGCCATTTCCTTGGATGAGGGTTTAGTGCTGACTTCGGATTCACGTACTAATGCAGGTATCGATAATGTTAGCACTTATAGCAAGATGTTCCGATATGAAACAGTGCCAGATCGCAGTATTGTGATCATGAGCGCAGGCAATCTTGCGACAACGCAGTGTGTTATTGAACAGGTCAGGCGAGATATTCGCGAAGGTAACAGCTCATTAAATAATAATTTTTTATTTGGCGCATTCGGGGGAGAAGGGAAGGAAGAGAGCAACAGTTCAAGTGTTTAATAGCAAAGGTTTTTTATAACCGTGAGTCTATTGATAGACGGCACAATAAGCCGTCTCAGCACGTTCACCAGATTCTAATCATAAAATGAGGTAGGGCGAGCAGAGGCATCGAACTTACACGTTATTTATGGGATTTGTTCTGTGGTGATAACAAATCAAAAAGCGTGTTTATTTTTAGTCTTCTGAAGTGATATCCAGTTTTGGTGTGTCTTTAACCGCTTCGTAGCTGATATTAGTCATCTCTTTATCATCTTCTGCCATATGAATGAGCTGGCCATTCACCTCTGCACCCATCGACATTTCGAGTAGGCGATAATAAACATTACCCTGTACTTTAGCTTTTGGAGCCAGTTCTACATGTAATGTTGAATATACGTCACCTGTAATACTGCCGTTAATGATTAAATTAGGCACTTTTACTTCGCCTTTAATATGACCTTGTTCGCTTAGCGTTAATACGGCAGAATCATCATTATCTGTGTAAATACTGCCGTTGACATTACCATCAATACGTAAGCCGCCACCGAAGCTGATATCACCGTTAACCACTGTGCCTTGACCAATGAGTGTATCAATACGGCTAGATTTGTTTTTTACTTTGTCTTTTTTGAACATGATTTTCCTCAATACTTACTTAATAGTGGACGTTAATTGCCAATCAAAGGTTCGTGAAATCTTAGATTTTTTGGCTTGTATTATGGTTATAGTAATTGATTTAATGTGGCTACTGTTAGTTACTTTAAGTCGACCTTCAATCAACTGTACATAGCGTAAGTTTAACGGCTGCTCGCTTATCACCACCGGGTCTTTATCGATATTAATGCTCACTAAGCCTGTCATGGGTTTGGTGATATTTTTACCTTGCGTAATGACTAAGCGGTAGTGAATAATACCAGATTGATCGGCATCAGCAGTGAGATGGAGTTCCCGAATTTGTAAATCAGTAGCAGTGACACCTTGAGTAATATTTTGGTAAAAAAGTAATTCTTTGTTAAGGGTGATCACCTGAGCTTGCAAGTCGCCCAGCTGTTGCTGTAATTGGTCAACCGTTGCTTGCTGAATATTGAGTTCCTGTAACTGAATGCTGGTGGTGTCATTAAGTTGCTTATTTTGCTGACGTAAGTCTAATTTTTCATCACTTAGTTGTTGGGTATTTTGTCGTGACAAGTTTAAATTTTGCTGTAAGAAATGTAAATTTTGTTGCAGACTTACACTGTCCTCCCTTAAGAAAAACCATACTGATGTAGCAGTAATGATGACAGCGATCAGAATGAAAATGGCTAAACGAAATGGTTTTTCTTGATGAATAACATGTTTGTCGAGTGACGACATGCCTAAGGAATTGTCGCTATGATATTGAGTCCCAATTCTTCATCAAAACCAAACATAATATTCATATTTTGAATGGCTTGTCCCGATGCGCCCCTCACCAAATTGTCGATCACCGATAACACAACGACTGTATTACCACCTTGTGGCTGATGCACTGCGATACGACACATGTTGGTGCCACGAACACTTCGTGTTTCTGGTTGTGAGCCTATAGGCATAACATCGACAAAAGGTTCATCGGCATAACGTTGTTCGAATAGTGCTTGCAAGTCGACTGCTGATGTTAGTTGTCCATAAAGTGTGGCGTGGATACCACGAATCATAGGTGTTAGATGGGGCACAAAGGTTAATCCTACCGCTTGCTTACTGGCGAGGTTAAGGCCTTGTTCGACCTCGGGTAGATGACGGTGACCTGCCACTGCATATGCCTTCATGTTTTCAGATGATTCTGTTAGCAATGCCCCTATTGCAGCTTTACGCCCACCACCACTTACGCCCGATTTAGTATCTGCAATAAGTTGCGAAGGATCAATAACGGCATGCTCTAATAAGGGCAAAAATCCAAGTAGGGTTGCCGTCGGATAGCAGCCTGGTAAGGCGATGAGTTGTGCTGTTTTAATCTGCTCGCGATTGACTTCAGGCAAGCCATACACCGCCTGTTCTAATAACTCAGGGCAGGTGTGCGGCATGTTGTACCAGTGTTCCCACAATCTGGCATCTTTAAGTCGAAAATCAGCAGAGAGATCGATAACACGTGTGCCACGTTTAATCAGTTCAGGAACTAAGGCCATGGCGACAGTATGTGGCGTGGCAAAAAATACCACATCACACTCTGCAAGCTGATCGACATCGGGCACACTGAACACAAGATCAACATGGCCACGTAGATTAGGGAATAATTCACTAACCGCCATGCCTGCTTCGCTACGTGAGGTAATGAGATGTAATGACACTTCAGGGTGAGCGGCTAATAATCTAAGTAACTCTACACCTGTGTAACCCGTGCCGCCAACAATACCGACTTTGATCATAATATCTCTGCTTTAATCGCCAAATGAAGCAGACATGATAAAAGAGCTGTCATCAAAGCGAAAGATTTTCTGCTTTATTAAGTCGGATCTCAATTTGCTGTTTAAGCATTATGTAGTGTCGAGTTGTATAAGTTTGTCCATCAGTAAAGCTGAGTTGGTTGATATACAAAGGATAGCGAGAGGTGGTATTTCGTAAGCTTAGAACAAGATCGCTCACTTGTTTAAATAGATTAGGATCATCAGCATTGCCTGTGAATGTTTTAGGACCACAATGAATACTGCAATGCGCATTTTCTTTGGCGGAATTTAATTCAACACGGACAGGTAGATACAGCGTTTTATTTGACGAAAAATTGAAATTAGTAATTTTGCTGTTTTTCCAGCCGGACTGCGTTGAATGTATAAGGTGGAAAAACTGAATGTCAGTAATGATATTTATGGTGCTAAAAAACTGTTGATAATGACTGATGAGAGTCGCTACTGTTAAACCGGTGGAGTGTTGTTTGAATAATGTACCAAGGTCGTCGATGATGTACAGCGTGACGCTATTATTTTTCGACAATAAAAATAGGCTAATTCGCGTTGCCATTTGCTGGTTTAAGAGTAGACGTAATAAGCCATCTTTGTCTAACAATGGATCAACGTTGCTAGCTGAGAAAATATCCCGCTCTTGTGCTAGGTGTTGTTCGAGTGACGTATTTTTAACTAAGGGTAAAATATCAACCAGACCCTGTTGCCACTGTAGCCGATAAAACTGATCGGCAATGGCAATGAGGTAATCACCACTTAAGGGGTGATTGCTATAGTGAGCAATGATTTCACTATAAAGAGTTTCAATGCGGTGGCTGATTTTTTTACCGTGATTATCCGAAGGACACCAGCATGTAGCCTTAAGTGCTGGGTGTCGCTGAGGCTGCCATTGTATTACGGTGCTGAGCAAGGTTAGTAAAGATGTTGGGCCGGTATACGTTATATGGTGGCAATGACCCCAACTTGAATGAATTAAACCTTCGACACTGGTAAGTAAACTTTGCTTACTGTTGGCATAATTTAATGGATCGGCTTGTAAGCTGGCAATGTCTAAACCCTGTTGATTTAATGGGTTGATAGTTTGATGTTCAAGGTTGGCAAATAATAAGATGCGGTTTATTTCTGCGGGTTTATCGAAGTGCGATGAATTGATTTTACTAGAACGTGTCTTAATCGTTGAATTCAATAATTGTTGAATCAGGTCAAGCACACGTGCCATTTTGACTTGTTGCTTCTGATCGAAAAGTTGAAGTGGTGTCGATTTAGTGAGCAGTTGATTATTGACTGCCCAAGTTAATACATTAAGTAGTGACTGATGCTGGTATAGCGGTTGAGTTGATAGCTTCGCGGGCAGATCATTAATTTGCCAGTTACTGTTTGTGCTTGTTCGAGCCAAATAAAGGTGTTCTTCACTATTTTGTGGCTTAAAGGCAACGGGCAGGCAGCCAATAGCATCTAGATCGCTATCAAATATGATTTTGAACTTTTTCTCTAGTTTTTGCTTAGCTACTTCGATGTTGAATTTGTGTTGTTGAGCAAATAAAAAGACAGTTTTCATGGCGTTAGTGATTTGCAAGCGGACCTTATGGCATTCACTCAACGACTGACGATAATGAGAGGATCCGCGGGTATCGATAAGTTTGCTTATATTTTCTGGCCACTGCCAAGCGAGGTATAGCTGATTGATAAATGCCCTTCGCCAAGGAAAAGGGGCTAGGCTGACCGTTTTTGATAACCGTTCTCGACTGAGAGTGTAGAAAGATTGTTGGGCAATATATGAGGTTTCATCATCACAGTGCTGGGATATATAGTTTAATCTCAAACTACTAGTATCGAGCAACATGGGATCGATAACGCCGGTGTAAATAGCACGTTTCAGCGCATCACTTAGCCAAGGAGAATCAGGGTATTGTTGAAGTCGGGCACTCTGGAAGATCAGTGTAAGACAGGAATCTAGATCAGAATCCATGGCCTTATCAATAGTAGCGAACGCGCGATTTAATAATGACTGTGCGCTCTCACCTTTCGACGTTAAAGTGCCAAAGTCGAGTATATTATTGTCGTGTGGACGCGAAATGTTTAGTGGATCGTCTTGAGCTGCTGGCGGTAATGTCCACCATGATGGGGGAAGACCCGCTAACAAGAGGCCGCTAAGATAAAAGCGATCAAGATCAAACGGCGTAATATCCTCGCTAAAACGTGCTTCATTAAGCACGCGACTATTTAATTTAATTTGAAAAAATGAATAAACCCAGTCACAAATGGCGGTGATTTTTTGCTGCAATAGCTTAAGTTCTTCTTCCGTTATTAGTTGGGTATAAATAAGCCATAATTCAAATTGTATCTCGCCATGATAATTAAGCAGCCCATTATCGTTTATTAGATAGAGCCCACGAAGCGGGTAGTGGCGAAGAGAGTGACGTTTAAAGTGAAATGTATGATTGAGTGTTTTTGCCGCATCTAACGCGGCATTAGTAGGTTGATAATCCACAATACCTACCGGCGTTGCTTGGCTGATATAGCCAGGCAACAACGGATCGTTTGTTTGAAATAGCAGCGGTAAAACCTCTAAAAACAAATGTGCTTTTAAGGGTAATAGCGTACTTAATCGCGCTATCTTTGTGCGATTAAGTGTCTGAAATACTGAGCGCGCCTCAACAGGGTCAATAATGCTCAAGCTGTCTTTTATGGTACTGATTAGTGACGGAAATGACGCATGCCGGTGAAGACCATCGCAATGCCATGCTCATCAGCCGCAGCAATAACTTCATTATCACGCATTGAACCACCTGGCTGAATAACCGCACTAATGCCTGCTTCAGCGGCCGCGTCTAAACCATCGCGAAAAGGGAAGAAGGCATCTGAAGCCATAACTGCGCCTGCTACGGTTAGGCCCGCATCTTCAGCTTTAATGCCTGCAATCCGACTGCTGACTACACGGCTCATTTGACCCGCACCGATACCGACTGTCTGTTGTTTGCTGACATAAACGATAGCATTTGATTTAACAAACTTAGCCACGCGCCAAGCAAATAATAAGTCGAGCATTTGGTCGGCTGTAGGTGCTTTTTTAGTGACTACCTTTAGTTCATCTTGGGTGATTAAAGCGCTATCATGATCTTGAACTAACAAGCCGTCAGTGACACGTTTGTAGTCTAATTGTTGAGTTTGTTGGACAGCAAATTCACCACAGCAAAGTAAACGAATATTGGCTTTCTGGCTGACAATCGCTTTGGCTTCATCACTGATCGATGGCGCGATAATCACCTCAACAAATTGGCGATCAATAATTGCTTGTGCCGTTGCCGCATCTAATTCGCGATTAAATGCGATGATGCCACCAAATGCCGAAGTCGTATCTGTTTGATACGCTAAGTCATAAGCCGTTAATAAGTTCTCAGCTGTTGCAACGCCGCAAGGATTGGCATGTTTTACGATGACACAGGCGGGTGATTCAGGGAATGATTTAACACATTCAAGCGCTGCATCAGTATCAGCAATATTGTTATATGAAAGTGCTTTACCCTGAATCTGGACTGCGGCACTGATCGTGCCCAATTGTGGTTTAGTTTCAGTATAGAATGCCGCTTTTTGATGTGGGTTTTCACCATAACGCATATCTTGTGCTTTATGGAATTGGCTATTAAATGTGCGAGGAAAATCAACATCACCCGCGTCAGTGATTTTACCTAAAAAGTTGGCAATTGCCCCATCATAATGAGCGGTATGTTCAAACGTTTTTACGGCCAAGTCAAAACGAGTCGCATCATCAACACCGCCAGTTGCCTCGATTTGTGTCAGGACACGGCTATAATCACTAGGGTCGATCAATACGGTGACAGAGGCATGGTTTTTAGCCGCGGCACGCAACATCGTTGGTCCGCCGATATCGATATTTTCAATTGCCATAGGTAAGGTACAATCATCGCGGACAATGGTTGCTTCAAATGGGTATAAGTTCACAACGACCAAATCGATAGGTGCGATATTATGTTCAGCCATAATCGCTTCATCAATGCCACGTCGGCCTAATAAGCCACCGTGAATTTTAGGGTGCAAGGTTTTGATACGACCATCCATCATTTCAGGAAAACCAGTATGTTGTGATACTTCTTTTACAGGTAGGCCGGCTTCTTGTAATAATTTAGCTGTGCCACCTGTAGATAATAATTCTACTCCAAGATGCGTCAATTGTTGAGCGAGTTCTAATACTCCGGTTTTGTCTGACACACTTAATAATGCACGTTGGATTTTATTCATTTCTAATCTCTAAAATTTGAGGAGCAGCTATGAGCTGTCTTTTTTGCCAAAGGCAAGCAAGAATCATAAGCCATAAGTTTTTAATTTTTTACGTAGCGTGCCACGGTTGAGACCTAAGATCTCGGCAGCACGACTTTGATTGCCATTAGTATGTTCAAGTGTTGCTTTGAATAATGGTGCTTCAACTTCCGCTAATAACATTTCATATAGATTGGCAGCGGGATGGCCATCCAAATGTTTAAAATAATCTTTTAAGGCGGTCTCGACGCATTCACTTAATGGCTGGTGAGCTAATTCTTCAGAGACACCTAGATTGAAGCAAGCGGATGAAGTGTTATTTAAGTCATTCATGCGGCAATCGTATCCTGTTCGAGTTGAGCAAAAAACTGCTCGGTGAAATCCAGTTGCTGTTGCGGCTGTTCAAGTGTATTCATGTGTTGGCGGAAAGGATTGCCATCGCGTAAGCCTTTGCTATACCAAGCAATATGTTTGCGTGCCATACGTACGCCTGAATATTCACCATAAAAGTCGTAAAGCGTGTGTAAGTGCTCGATCAGGATTTGGCTAATTTCATTTACCGTGGGAGGGGACAGATGTTCGCCATGTTGTAAGAAGTGGTTGATCTGTTGGAATATCCATGGATTACCTTGGGCGGCACGACCAATCATCAGCGCATCCGCTTGAGTATAAGCAAGTACTTGCTGTGCTTTTTCTGGGGTATAAATATCACCGTTAGCAATAACGGGTATTGAAATCGCAGACTTTATTTCGGCTATGGTGTTGTATTCAGCGTCGCCTCGATAAGCATCGGCACGTGTACGACCATGCACTGCTAAAGCTTGAATACCTGATTGTTCGGCGATGTGTGCAATCGCTACGCCGTTGCGGTTACAGGTATCCCAGCCGGTACGAATTTTCAGTGTGACAGGTGCATTTACTGCATTGACGACAGCTTCTAATATCTCAGCAACTAATTTTTCATTTTGTAATAATGCTGAGCCAGCCATTACATTACAAATTTTCTTCGCGGGGCAGCCCATATTGATATCGATGATATGAGCACCTTGGTCAACGTTGTGTTGAGCCGCCTCAGCCATCATTTTTGGATCTGTTCCTGCGATTTGGATTGAGCGAGGTTCTGGTTCGCCATCATGATTAGCACGTAATAATGATTTTTTACTCGCCCAGAGCGCTTTATTGGCCGTAATCATTTCTGATACCACCATGCCCGCACCTAAACGACGACATAACTGTCGAAAAGGGCGATCTGTTACGCCAGCCATCGGCGCTAGAAATAGATTATTGGGGAGTGTGTATGGGCCTATTTTCATCACAGATTTATATGTTTTTGGTGAGTATTAAACATCATGGCGTTGACCAGTAATACGTGTCCATTCTTCTTTTAATACTGCTGGCTGCATATCAAACCAGGGCTGATAACTTTGGCTAACCGCGTCCGCTTGCACATCTAAAATACCTGACAGCACAATGGACGCATCCGCTTTTGTTAAACTGGCTAAACGTTGCGAAAGAGACTGTAATGGCCCCGCTAAAATATTGGCCAATAACAAGTCTGAGGGTTCATCAGGGCATTGATCAGGAAAATAAGTTTCGATGTGAACACCATTACGTGCTGCATTAGCTTGGGTAGCTTCCAAAGCTTGTGGATCAGTATCAACACCGATAACTTTTTTGGCACCGAGCAAGGCCGCCGCAATGGCTAAAATACCAGAGCCACAACCGTAATCAATGACATATTTATTTTTAACATCAGCCTGATCGAGCCAGTTTAGACACAATGCCGTCGTCGGATGTGTACCGGTACCAAAGGCTAAGCCTGGATCCAACATAATATTTACTGCATCGGGGTCGACGGGTGACAGCCAGCTTGGGCAGATCCATAAACGATCGCCAAAACAGATGGGCTGGAAACTGTCCATCCATTCTCTTACCCAGTCTTTGTCTTCAACGGCTTCGATGCGGTAATTTGGCACTGTTTGAGGTTTTATTTTATGAGACAACAAGGTAATAATGGCATCGGTATCTTGTTCGGCATCAAACAACGCGACCACGTTAGTGGCTGCCCAAAGTGGTGTTGTACCAATTTCAGGTTCATAAATCGGCTGATCAGCATTGTCCTGAAAGGTGACTGCTGCAGCACCACAGTCTGATAGGGCATCAGACAATCTATCTGCCGCATCAGGCGTGCTATCAAATATAAATTGAAGCCAAGCCATTAAAGACCCAATTTCTTTTCAAGGTAGTGGATGTTGGTGCTACCGATTTGGAAGTGAGTATCATCCATGATCGCTTTTTGTAGGGTAACGTTGGTATTAATGCCTTCGATGCCTATTTCACCCAGCGCTGTTTGCATGCGTGCGATAGCTGATTCACGCGTTTGCCCATAGGCGATTAATTTTCCGATCATAGAGTCATAGTTTGGTGGCACACGATAGCCACTGTAAACATGAGAATCCATACGAATACCTGCGCCGCCTGGCGCATGATAATGGCTAATCAAGCCTGGGCTAGGCATGAATGTTTTGGAATCTTCAGCATTGATACGACATTCGATAGCATGGCCACTAAGAATGATATCTTCCTGAGTGAATGGCAGCGGTCTGCCAGCAGCAATATGAATTTGTTCAGCGACTAAATCAATACCTGAAATTTGTTCTGTTATGGTATGTTCAACTTGAATACGCGTATTCATTTCGATGAAATAAAATTCACCATCTTGGAATAGGAATTCGAAAGTACCCGCACCACGATAACCAATTCGTACACAGGCATCGGCACAGATTTTGCCCATTTTGGCACGTAATTCTGGGGTAATGCCTGGTGCAGGGGCTTCTTCGACTACTTTTTGATGACGACGTTGCATAGAACAATCACGTTCACCTAGATGAACGGCATGACCATGCTGATCGGCTAATACTTGAAACTCAATGTGGCGAGGATTTTCTAAGAATTTCTCCATGTAAATCATGTCATTGGCGAATAACTGCTTGGATTCACTACGTGTTAGTGCAATGGCATTTAACAGGTGTGCTTCACTGTGAACTTCACGCATGCCACGACCACCACCACCACCTGATGCTTTAATAATGATCGGATAACCTACGCGTTTAGCTAAACGAAGATTAGTTGTATCATCATCACCCAGCGGACCATCAGAACCTGGCACACAAGGCACGCCAGCTTCTTTCATTGCAGCAATGGCTGATACTTTGTCACCCATTAGACGAATAGTTTCAGATTTAGGGCCAATAAAGATAAAACCACTTTGTTCTACGCGTTCTGCAAAATCTGCATTTTCAGACAAAAATCCGTAGCCAGGGTGAATCGCCGATGCATCAGTAATTTCAGCCGCGCTGATAAGTGCCGGTACATTCAAGTAGCTCTGAGCTGAAGCCGCAGGGCCGATGCACACGGTTTCATCCGCTAATAAAACGTGTTTTAAATCGCGATCCACATCAGAGTGAACAGCAACTGTTTTAATACCTAATTCTTTACAGGCTCGAAGAACTCGAAGGGCAATTTCACCCCGGTTAGCAATGACAATTTTATCGATCATGATGATTCTTTATCCGTAGTTGAGATGTGTAAATTCGACTTTCGGTACCGCTTATTCGATGATTACTAAGGGTTCACCAAACTCAACAGGATGGCCATTCTCTACCAAAATTGTTTTAACAGTGCCGCTACGGTCAGATTCAATTTGGTTAAACATTTTCATCGCTTCGATAATACAAATCACATCGCCAGCAGCAACGGATTGGCCTACTTCAATAAATGAAGCAGACTCAGGTGATGATGAACGATAGAAAGTGCCGACCATTGGCGATTTTACTGCGTTGTCGAAGTTAGCAGGAGCTGCAGCTTCAATAGCCTCAGCTGCAGCAACGGGCGTGGCTATCGGTGCTGGTGCGTATTGTTGCATTGAAGGCGGAGAGGCCATCATGATTGGTGCTGTTGCACTTGCCCGGCTGATACGTACTGATTCTTCACCTTCTTTAATTTCAATTTCTGCAACATCTGATTCTTGTATTAAATCGATCAGTTTTTTTATCTTTCGAATATCCATTTAGATAACCTTATTTAGTGGTGTGTTTTATAGCTGCTTGTAAAGCGAGTTCATAGCCTTGGGCTCCTAAACCACAGATCACACCATAGGCAATGTCTGAAAGATAAGAGTGATGACGGAATGTTTCTCGTGAATGAACATTGGATAGATGCACTTCAATAAAAGGCACTTCAACGGCTGACAAAGCATCGCGAATGGCAATACTGGTATGGGTAAATGCGGCCGGGTTGATAATGATAAAACGGGTATTGTCTGTACCCGCGGCATGAATTTTATCGATTAGTTCGTGTTCGGCATTAGATTGGAAGTTTTCGAGTTGATAGCCAGCGACAAAGGCTTGTGATGTTAAGCGTTGGGCAATATCTAGCAGGGTATCAGAGCCATAATGCTCGGGCTCGCGCGTCCCTAGAAGATTTAGATTGGGGCCGTGCAACACGAGAATTTTTGCC
The DNA here is from genome assembly GCA_047636295.1 of Methylophagaceae bacterium. Taxonomy (GTDB): domain Bacteria; phylum Pseudomonadota; class Gammaproteobacteria; order Nitrosococcales; family Methylophagaceae. Next base: position 397 of record JBLIKM010000011.1, on the reverse strand, counting down.
ATTGTGATGATTCCGCCGAGGTCGATTAATTAGGCGAATTTTGCACCAACGGTTAATTATTGTCCAGTTTTTTAACTAAAAATGAGCGTTATGTCGTTAAGTTCGGCGAAATGTGTCGTTTTTTTGATTATGATTGAGATATTGGTAGCTTATTGAGATGTTCGAGCAATTCTGTTGCGCTAGCACCGCCGATAAAACGGTATTGTGAATATTCTCTACCGTTAGCATCAAAAAACAATAAGGTCGGTGGCCCAAATAGGCCGAAGTGTTTTAATAATGCTTTATGTTGTTCTGTGTTGTCAGTAATATCTATTTGTATCAGTGTGGTGCCAGTCAGGGCCGCGGCGACACTTGCATCTTGGAATGTGGTGGCTTCCATTTTTTTGCATTCCACACA
>JBLIKM010000010.1:0-17200 GCA_047636295.1 Methylophagaceae bacterium | reverse complement strand
CAGAATCACTACAAGCCTTTACTCTGGATTTTTTAACCGACTTTACCCAACAATTAATTGATGCCGGAGTACCTGGCCTACATTTTTACACCATGAATAGGGTTGACCCGACGCTCACTATTTGCCATCGTTTAGGTTTAATCGATTAAGTTAGATAAGACCTTGGGATCTCCATGAACTATTTTACAGAGTCCTTACTCGCCGCCTTTCACTTAATCATCTCATTCGATGCCAATATTTTTCGCATCGTTGCCACTTCAGTTTCTATTTCTATTACGGCAACGTTGATTGCTGCACTACTGGCTATTCCAGCAGGCGTTGCCATGGCGCTCAATACCTTTACCGGCAAGACCCCCCTTCAACATATCCTCAATACCTTAATGTCGATGCCCACTGTCGTTATTGGTTTGTTACTTTATGGCCTATTTAGTCGCTTAGGCCCACTCGGTAATTTAGGTCTGCTCTATACACCTACAGCCATCATTATTGCCCAAGCAATTTTGATTTTTCCGATCATGATGAATTTAACTATCGCCGCTGTAAACTCCGCCGATCCTCGCTTAGTGCCGACCTTAATCAGTTTAGGCGCCCGCCCCTATTCACTGATGGTCCACGTTGTCAGAGCAACGCGTTACACAATTCTAGCGGCGTTGATTACAGGGTTTGGTCGTGCGATTGGCGAAGTAGGGGCAGCAATGATGTTGGGTGGTAATATTCAAGGTTTTACCCGCACTATGACCACTGCTATTGCCCTCGAAACAAGTAAGGGAGAATTTGAACTGGGTTTGGCACTAGGTTTATTATTGTTAATGATTGCTTTTGCCCTTAACTTTATCTTGTCATGGTTAAATAAATCATGAAATCAATTTATGAATTAAACAACATCAAGCTTGAATTTCAAAACAAGCTGATCCTTAATATTCCACAACTGACCATAGATTCAGGTCAATGTGTCGCGCTACTGGGTGAGAATGGCGCAGGTAAAACAAGCCTAATCAATTTACTGGCTTTTAATACCTATGTAAATCATGGGGTGGTACGCTTCTTCGGACAAGCTATCAAGTCAAAACTATCGCCTAGTCAACGCCGCCGAATAGGACTCGTTCATCAACAGCCCTATCTACTGCCTGGCACCGTGGCGGATAACATTCGATTAGCACTAACACTGCAAGGTGTGAAACGAAGTCACATTCTAGAGCTAACTAAGCAAGCGCTTACGCAAGTCAACTTAACAGCGCTAGCAGATCAGGCGGCGAATACCTTATCTGGCGGTGAATTAAAACGGGTTGCCATTGCCCGAGCAATTGCCTACCAGCCTGATATTTTATTATTAGATGAACCCTTTTCACATCTTGATCATCGTCATGTGCAACAGCTTGAAGACAGTATTAATCATTTTGCCCAGCAAGCAGGCAAGACGGTTATTTTTTCCACCCATGATCGCTTCCAAGCACAAGCATTAGCGAGTTCAACCATTAATCTTATGGCTGGCAAGATAACCGCTGCGCCGCTATTAAATCTCTATCATGGCACCTTAAATCAACATTTTTTCGATACCGGTAAAATGATGTTTCATGTTACCAGTACTTTAATCCATGCACGCCACCTTGCTGTTGATCCCCGAGAAATAATTGTGTCGCCGCAACCATTACAATCCAGCATGCGTAATAATTTTTCTGGCCGTTTAATCCTTATCGCTGAAGAAGGCAATGCAAGTCGCTTGACTATTGAATGTGCTGAACGTTTCCATGTAATCATCAGCCCTGAAGCGCTCCTTAGTTTAAATCTGTCTTTAGGAGACACCGTCTGGTTAAGCTTTAAATCCACCGCCGTAACAGTATTTTAATTTTTAAGCATTTTATTATAGGCAATGGCATAACACTTGCGGTACCATTGAGCCATGACATTTTATTTCGATTGTGAAAATCTGTGAAACCCTCATTACAGCTACGTGTAGGCCAAAGCCTATCGATGACACCACAGTTACAACAAGCCATTCGCTTATTGCAGTTGTCATCGCTTGAATTACAAGCTGAAATTCAGGAAGCGCTGGAAACCAACCCTCTACTTGAAGTTGAAGATGACCTTGATCATGATGATCATTCAGCAATTCAACAACAGAGTGAGAAAGTTAGTGCGCCAGATAATCAGGATGTTAGCCAGCTTGAGAACACTTCAATTCCCGATGAATTACCAACCGATAGTGAGTGGGAAGACACCTTTGACACCCAAGCGGTATCGCTAATCTCTGGGCAGGTTTCAGATTCTGGTTTAGAACGTGATAATCAAGATAACAGCTGTGATTCTTTGCAAGAACACCTACTTTGGCAGATGCGTCTGACACCTTTCTCCCCTGCCGAACAAGCCATTGCTGAGACTATTATCGATGCCATTGAAGATGATGGTTATATAAAAATCACACTCGAAGATATTCAACAAAGTTTAGGCGATGAATATAGCGAGATTGAGCTCGATGAGATAGAAGCGGTTCTTCACCGCATTCAACATTTTGATCCCGTTGGTGTTGCCGCAAGAGATTTACGAGAATGTTTATTAATTCAGCTTAAATTATATGAAACTGAACTTGATCAATTAGCCTTGCTGACCGAACTTATTGATAAGCATTTAGATACATTGGCCAAACGTGATTACGGCCAAATTAAACGCGCCTTAAAAGTCACTGACGAAGAACTCACCGAATTAGTACGTTCAATTCAACTGCTCAATCCAAGGCCTGGTAGTCACATTCAACAAGATAAGACAGAATATATCGTGCCCGATGTCTATGCCCGTAGGGTGAACGGTCGTTGGCAGTTATCGCTTAATCCTGATAATGCGCCCCGCTTACAGGTTGCTGGACATTATGCACAGCTTATTAAACGGGCAGATAACAGTGCTGAAAACACCTATTTAAAGAATAATTTGCAAGAAGCACGTTGGTTTTTAAAAAGCCTACAAAGTCGAAATGAAACCTTATTAAAAGTGGCAGAAGCCATTGTTGATCGGCAGCAAGGTTTTCTTGACTATGGTGATGAAGCGATGAAACCACTCGTCTTGGCCAATATAGCTGAAATCGTCGAGATGCATGAATCAACAATTTCACGTGTCACTACTCGCAAATATTTACATACTCCTCGCGGTATTTTTGAATTAAAATATTTTTTCTCTAGCCATGTCAGTACTGATAGTGGCGGGGAGTGTTCAGCAACAGCAATACGTGCCATTATTAAAAAACTGGTACTTGCCGAAAATCCAAGAAAGCCTCTCAGCGACAGTAAAATTGCTGACATTCTTGTCGAACAAGGCATTAATGTGGCACGGCGAACCATTGCGAAATACCGGGAAACTCTGGCAATCTCCCCCTCGAACGAACGTAAGCGGCTGGTGTAGACCAGTTTTATTAACAAGACCAGTTTTATTAACAAGATAGGAGTAGCAACTATGCAACTAAACTTAACCGGACAACATGTTGATATCACCGATAGTCTTCGTGACCATGTCAATAACAAATTTGAAAAACTAACACGTCACTTTGATCACATGACAAATGTTCATGTCATACTGTCTATTGAAAAAGATCGTCAAAAAGCCGAAGCGACTGTTCATGCTAGCGGTGCAGACTTATTTGCTTCGGATGAAGGTGAAAACATGTACACCGCGATTGATAACTTGATTGCTAAGCTTGACCGCCAAATTATCAAGCACAAAGACAAAATCAAAGACCATCACCAAGCTGCTGGTCACGACATGAAACACAACGCAGTTTAATTTCGGGTTTTATCTATGCTCATTGCCGCTTTACTCATTAACGCCGATAACATCAGTTGTCATAATGCAGCCACAAGCAAAAAGCGTGTTATTGAAAACTTAAGTCAGTTGCTAGCAGCCAATACCGACGCAGCAACAGCTGATACTATTTTCCAGGCATTATTTGAACGAGAGCGCTTAGGCAGCACAGGTTTGGGTAAGGGCGTGGCAATACCGCACGCTCGCATCCCAGGGCTTACTCACACCATTGCCGCTATGATGACGTTAACAACTCCTGTTAGCTATGAATCAGCAGATAATAAGCCCATTGATATTGCGTGTGGCTTATTAGTACCAGAAAACGACAATGACCAACATCTTCAACAATTAGCTCGTTTAGTCAGCTTATTCCGTGAAGAAGAAACCTGCACCAAAATCCGTCAAGCTATCAATGCCGAGCAAATATTTGAAATATTGCTGGCAAATGATGACGATTAAACAAGTGTGGACACTCAAAACGGACGAGTAGAAAGTCACCACGGCGTATTTATGAACGTCGAAAGTTATGGCATTTTAATTATTGGTTTACCCGCCATTGGAAAAAGCAGTTTAGCACTAGAATTACTCTCTCAAAGCTATCAACTCATTGCAGATGATGTCGTCGACTTCTCTTGTTCTAACAACATCATCAGCGGCCATTGCCCACCCATGCTATCAGGTTTGTTACATACCCGTGAACTAGGCCTTATTTCCGTTCACTCGGTCTTTGGCAGCAAGGCTTGGCACAGTCAGTATCAACTAGATTATGTTATCGAACTCACGCAACAGTTTGATTCAAAAATTGACCTTGTTCTACAAAAGCGTAGCTATGAGGTTTTAAGTCACACTTTTCCACTACTGACACTTTCATTAACAGCACCTGCTTCACTTTCCGCTCGACTGCTGTGTTGGTTAAAAATGCAAGAAAATCCAGATGCAGCAGTAAATGAACTAAAACAACATCGATACACTTCAATGAGCGTCGCAAAATGAATGGTAAAATATCTGATATTAAATATTATTTAAATTGATTTGTTATACCTCACCATACTCATTTTGCTTAAACATAGAGACTTTTTATGACTGTAGGAATTTTAATCGTATCCCATAATCAAATCGGAACGGAATTAATCAATACTGCACGACAAATGTTGTCATGTTGTCCCTTGCCAGCTAAGGTACTTGCCATTGGTAGTAAAGATAATCCAGCCACTATTCGGCGACAATTTGAGGCAGAAATTGAGGGACTAGACCAAGGTAACGGTATTCTAATCTTGACCGATATGTTTGGCTCTACACCGAGCAATATCGCTTGTGCTGTCTCTGATCGTGATGATATTCGGATCATTGCAGGACTGAATCTTCCTATGTTAATTCGCGTGCTTAATTACCCGAATTTGAGTCTTGATGAATTAGAGAAAAAAGCTATCAGTGGTGGCATAGAAGGCATCGTTTGCTGTCATCACACGGGGTATAAATTATGATTGAACAAACCTTCACGATTATCAATAATCTAGGTTTACATGCCCGTGCTGCGGCTAAATTTGTCACCACCGCGTCTCAATTTGAAGCTGAGATTCAAGTCTCACGTAATGGTCGTAGCGTCAATGGAAAAAGTATTATGGGCGTTATGATGTTAGCAGCAGGTAAGGGAACAGAGATAAAAGTAAATGCCGATGGTCATGACGCGGAACTGGCCTTACAAGCCATTGATGTACTCATTAATAGTTATTTTGGAGAAGGTGAATGACACTTGAACTCCAAGGTATCGGTGTTTCGCGTGGGATTGCAATTGGTAAGGCGCACATACTGTTCCACAATCAGCCGGATGTCAGAGAATATATAATACCTGCATTTGCGATTGAGGAAGAAGTTGAGCGGTTTATTGAGGCGCTCACCGAGGCAAAAAAACAACTCAAAGCTATTCGAAATCAGATTCCTGCCAATGCACCTACCGATGTATCTGCTTTTATCGACACCTATTTACTGATGCTGAAGGACTCATCTTTATCTAAAGTACCCGTAGAAATGATTCGCTCGCGCCAATGTAATGCTGAATGGGCATTACAATTACAGCGCGATGCCTTAATCAATGTATTCAATGAAATGGATGACCCTTATATCCGCACACGACGTGATGACGTTGATCATGTCGTTAATCGTATTCATCGTATTTTATCTGATCAAGATGTCGCCGATCATGAAATATCCGATGGTCGTCTGAAAGGCCATATCATTATTGCCGAAGATCTGACACCAGCAGACACCTTATTAATGCAGCATCAAGGTGTCGCAGCCTTTGTCACCGAACATGGTGGTGCGACTTCACACACCACAATCCTAGCACGAAGTTTAGGTATACCAGCTATCGTTGGCGTGGGATCTGTACGCCGTTATATTCAGGATAATGAATTACTGATTGTCGATGGTGAAAACGGCGTACTGATCGCCGGTGCCGATGAAATAACAGAGACTGAATATCGAATACGTCGCGTTGCCTTTGATAAGCATATTGCCTCACTCAGTAAGTACAAATCCCAGCCCACCAAAACGCGTAATGGCAAAATCATCACCTTACTGGCTAATGCCGAATTACCAGAAGATATTTCGGCTATTAGCAATATTGGTGCGCAAGGTATTGGTTTATACCGTACCGAATTTATCTATATGAATCGGGCTGCACCACCAGAAGAAGAAGAGCAGTTAGCGGCCTATCGTGACGTTGTTGAAGGGATGAATAATCAACCCGTCACCATCCGTACCTTTGATTTAGGTGCTGATAAAACAGTAGATGGTGGTCGTTCATCAAGCCAAACCACGACTAATCCAGCCCTAGGTCTTCGCGCAATTCGATTATGCTTGAAGTTTCCCACCATGTTTCGCACTCAACTCCGAGCGATTTTGCGGGCTTCCGCATTTGGCAAAATTAAAATTATGTTCCCAATGATTTCCAGTATACAAGAACTTATGCAGGCAAAACACTTGTTACAACTCTGCAAGCAAGAGTTAGATAATGAGGGTTTAGAATACGACCGCTATATTAAAATCGGCGTGATGGTCGAGATCCCCGCCAGCGCAATCTGTGCCGAAATGTTTGCCAAAGAGGTCGATTTTTTATCTATAGGAACAAATGATCTTATTCAATATACCTTAGCCATTGACCGGATTGATGATAACGTTAACTACCTTTATGACCCTCTGCACCCCGCTGTATTAAGGTTAATTAATATGACCTTAAAAGCAGGTAAAAAGCACAATGTTCCAGTTTCTATGTGTGGTGAAATGGCTGGGGACCCTCGTTATACAAGGCTTTTACTCGCTATGGGTTTAGAGCATTTCAGTACGCATCCCAACGCAATCTTAGTCGTCAAACAAATCATCAATGAAACTGACTTAACGCTACTACCTAATAACACATTGCAAATAATGGATATGAATGACACCGACGATGCACAACTTTTATTAGAGAAGATCAATAGTACCAACGTCATTGAATCATAATTATCTTTGCTGAGGCGAAGTTAAAATATCGGCCATGTCACATCACGCAATAATCGCATCGCAATGGACAGTGCGATACACGCGCGTATTTGATCAAAATAGCGATTGGCTGATGTCAATGAATATTGGCTTGTTTTCATCTCATAGTCGTCACAATTATGCCTTGAACAAAGGCCTCATTCTATTTAACACTACCCAGTCCGTCGGCAAGCCGCTAGAATGTCACGCTCACTACACTTTCCCTATCTTCGCCATATTTTGAGACTAGGTCATGTCAGAGCTCGATGAACAACATGCTTCCAATCTACCTCTAGAGACGCTATCTGAAGCGTTAAAAAGTGGGCGATTTCTGCGCATGCGTAGATTGTTAGCGAGTCTTCATCCTGCAGAAACAGCTCACTTACTCGAATCATTACCGCCCAATGAACGAAAAATATGTTGGCCGATCATTCCTGCTGACCTGCGTGGTGAGGTTTTATCTTATATAGGTGATGATGTTCGTGCTGGTTTAATGACCGACATGGATACCGCTGATTTGATCAGTGCGACCGAAGATCTTGATGCTGATGATGTCGCCGATATTCTGCAAGACTTACCTAAACATGTCATGCGTGAAGTATTGCGAGCGATGGACGATCAACATCGTCGCCGAATTGAAACCATCTTAGCGCATGAGGAAGATACTGCCGGCGGTTTGATGAATACTGACGTCGTCACCGTGCGGTCAGATATTACACTAGAAGTAGTCTTACGCTACCTAAGGATGTTGGGTGATTTACCCGATAATACGGATAGCCTTTATGTCGTCGATCATCAAGATAAATATATAGGTACATTATCATTAGCTAAAGTGGTCAGTCGCAGTCGCTCCTTGACGGTGAGTAAGGTAATGTCGAACCAAATCAAAGCCATTTCTGTATTAATGTCGGAAACAGACGTGGCGCATCGCTTTGAAAAACATGACCTTATTTCAGCGCCTGTTATCGACAAAGATAATCATATTGTCGGCCGTATCACCATTGATGACGTGGTGGACGTTATACGTGATGAAGCTGAACATTCGATGCTCAGCATGGCCGGCTTAGGTGAGGATGAAGATACCTTCGCGCCGGTGAAAAAAAGCATACATCGGCGCTCATTATGGTTAGGCGTCAATTTACTTACCGCATTTTTGGCATCATGGGTGATCGGGCTATTTGATACCACGATTGAAAAACAAGTTGCTCTTGCCATATTAATGCCCATAGTCGCCAGTATGGGTGGCGTTGCAGGTAGCCAAACACTGACCCTAGTTATCCGTTCGATGGCATTGGGCCAACTTAATGATCAAAATCAACGATGGTTATTGCGCAAAGAACTCGCAGTAGGTGCCAGTAATGGTCTCATTTGGGCAATCGCTATCGCCCTTGTTACAATATTTTGGTTTGGCAGCCTTTCACTTGGTATATTGATGGGTTCCGCAATTATTATTAATTTAATTGCCGCTGCCCTCGCGGGGGTAACAATTCCAATTTTGTTAAAACGTTTTGGAATCGACCCTGCGCTATCGGGTGGCGTATTACTAACAACGGTAACTGACGTGGTTGGTTTCATGGCATTCCTCGGATTTGCTACTCTATTCATTGTTTAAAAATTATTGAGACCTCATTATGTCAGGTAACAGCTTTGGAAAATTATTTACCATAACGAGCTTTGGTGAGAGTCATGGTCCATCTATCGGCTGTATTGTTGATGGTTGTCCTCCCGGACTTAAACTAACTGAAGCGGATTTACAAGGTGATCTTGATCGTCGTCGTCCCGGTAAAACTCGTTATGTCACTCAGCGCAAGGAATTAGACCAAGTTAAAATTCTGTCTGGGGTATTTGAAGGTAAAACAACCGGCACCTCTATTGGCATGGTCATCGAGAATACCGATCAACGTTCAAAAGATTACGGCAACATCATGCATCAGTTTCGCCCCGCCCATGCTGATTATACTTATCATAAAAAATATGGTTTTCGTGACTACCGTGGTGGTGGTCGTTCTTCTGCCCGCGAAACAGCAATGCGTGTTGCAGCAGGCGGTATCGCCAAAAAATATCTCCGCGATCGTTACGGCATCGAAATTCAAGGCTATTTAGCTCAACTAGGTCCAGTCAAGATTGAAAAACTCGACTGGCAACATATGGAAAAAAGCGCCTTTTTCTGTCCAGATCCTGATAAAGAACAAGAAATTGAAGACTATATGAAGGCATTGAAAGGTGATTCTATCGGTGCACGGATCAATGTTATTGCGCGCAATGTACCGCCAGGTCTGGGTGAGCCTATTTTTGATCGTCTTGATGCCGAAATTGCCCATGCAATGATGAGCATCAATGCCGTTAAAGGTGTGGAAATCGGCGCCGGATTTGACTCGATTACCCAAAAAGGCACTGCACACCGCGACGAAATTACACCCGAAGGGTTTTTAAGTAACAATGCCGGTGGCATTTTGGGTGGAATATCAAGTGGTCAAGACATCTTAGTTAGCATGGCGCTCAAGGCGACATCAAGCCTCAGTATTCCTGGCCGTAGTGTCAATACAGAAGGTGAAGCCGTTGAAATCGTCACCAAAGGTCGCCATGATCCTTGTGTCGGTATTCGTGCGACACCGATTGCTGAAGCAATGTTAGCCATCGTATTAATGGATCATATGTTACGTCATCGCGGCCAAAACATGGATGTAACAACAACTACGCCAATTATCCCCGCTCAAGCATAAAATAAGGCGTGCCCTTTAAAAACAAGCCTTATTGGCGCCTGTCTGGCTTTTACTTTTTTTATTTTGCATCATTAGGTGTTCTTATCCCCTACTGGGGATTATATCTGCAGTGGAAGGGCTTCTCAGCCCAAGAAATAGGTGAATTCACCGCAATAGTACTGGTCACACGCGTAGTTGCCCCCAATATCTGGGCATGGATAGCCGATCATCATGGTCAGCGAATGAAGATTGTCCGTCTTGGCAGCTTTATGAGTGCTGTTGCCTTCACGGCTGTATTGTTTGATAGCAGCTATATCTGGATCGCTGGCGTATTGCTACTGTTCAGTTTTTTCTGGAATGCCACCCTGCCACAGTTTGAAGCCACAACTTTGCAGCATCTTGGTGAACACAGTCATCACTATAGTAAGATCAGAATTTGGGGTTCGATCGGTTTTATTGTTATCGTCGTCGCCTTAGGTGCCCTACTTCAACATTTTGATGCAGGCATCATCCCCTACGTCATGCTAATTAGCTTGCTTGGCGTCTGGTTAATCAGTTTATCAGTGCCCGAGTCATCACCGCGTCATTTAAGCTTAACTGATCAACCATTAATAACCATTTTAAAACGCCCAGAAGTCATCGCATTTTTAGCCATTTGTTTTCTAGTTCAATTAAGCCACGGTCCCTATTACACTTTTTACACGATTTACTTAGAACAGCATCACTACAGCAGAACACTGATAGGTCAACTCTGGGCCTTAGGCGTCATTGCAGAAGTCGCGGTGTTTTTATTTATGCATCGCTGGTTGCCGCGCTACGGCATACGTAAGGTATTATTAGTCAGTCTACTATTAAGTACTCTGCGCTGGCTTATCATTGGTTTTTATCCTGACTCTTTAGTCTTATTGTTGTTCGCTCAACTACTACATGCTGCTAGTTTTGGCACATTCCATGTGGCGGCTATCGAATGGGTTCATAAATATTTTATCGGTAAAAATCAAGGTCGAGGTCAAGGCTTATATAGCAGTATTGGTTTTGGTGCAGGCGGCGCTATTGGTAGTTTTTTTAGTGGTTATTTTTGGTTATCTCCCGGTCCGACTACTACCTTTAGCATGGCCGCTCTAGGCACTGCATTAGCCTTTATTATCTGTTTCCGTTGGTTAAAAGATATTTAGTTACGTTAAATATTAATTTTTTGCTTTTAGTTATGAAATAAACAGCATTCATCAGGTAAACACCTTTCCATATGTCCAAACAATATCTATACTAGTAGAAATACTATTATCATATTGAGTTAAAGGGAGTTCGGAAGGAAGGCCTCAAGGTCCCCAACCAAGCATCTATGCATTTTTCTATAAAGAAAGGGCTTAATCTGCCCATCGCGGGTGAGCCTGTCCAGGCCATTGATAATGCGAATACCGTCAAATCGGTAGCCGTCTTAGGCAATGAATATGTTGGAATGAAACCAACTATGCTTGTTGAAGAAGGGCAGTACGTAAAACTAGGACAAACACTATTCACTGACAAAAAAAATCCAAGTGTCCATTTTACTTCGCCAGGTGCAGGTAAAATCACCGCGATCAGTCGTGGCGCTAAACGGTCATTGCAAGCCGTTATTATCGAACTAGAAGGTGATGATGAAATCACTTTTCAGGCTTACGATGCGTCACAGTTAAATGCCTTAAGCCGTGATGAGGTGAAAAAGAACTTACTCAACTCTGGTTTATGGACAGCATTACGTACTCGACCTTATAGCAAATCACCGCTTCCAGAAACAAGTCCGCATGCCATCTTTGTCACCGCAACAGATACGAATCCCCTAGCCTCCGATCCCGATATCATTATTGCTGAGTATGCTGATGATTATGCCTGCGGCCTGACCGTATTAAGTCGACTGACAGATGGCAAAGTATTTGTTTGCCAATCAGCAAAGGCACCTATCCCAACTAGTTCAGTATCTAATGTTCAAACACATACTTTTTCAGGACCTCATCCTGCCGGTCTGGCCAGTACTCATATACATTTACTTGACCCTGTTAATACCCACAAGAAGGTATGGCAAATTAACTACCAAGATGTCATCGCTATTGGCAAGCTGTTCACCACAGGACATGTATGGGTTGAACGAATCATCTCTTTAGCAGGTCCATTAGTTAACAAGCCCCGCTTATTGCGAACCAGACTGGGGGCAAACACCGAAGATTTAGTTCGCGATGAAGTACAAACCGTGACATCGCGCGTTATTTCAGGCTCGGTGCTTCATGGCCATACTGCAACCAACTGGGCGGGGTATCTTGGTCGCTTTCATTATCAAATATCCGTCATAGCAGAAGCAACAGAACGTGAATTTTTTGGCTGGATAAAACCCGTTGGTAAAGACAAATTCTCAGCGCTCAACGTTTTCATATCCAAAATATTAGGTGCTAAACAGCTCAATTTAACAACGTCTCAAAATGGCAGTCCTCGGGCTATGGTGCCCGTGGGCACATTTGAGCGAGTTATGCCCTTAGATATTCTGCCAACACAATTGCTTCGCGCATTAATTGTTCACGATACTGATGCGGCTCAGGCGCTAGGCGCTCTAGAGTTAGATGAAGAAGATCTAGCATTATGTTCCTTCGTTTGTTCAGGCAAGTTCGACTATGGCCCTGTGCTGCGCAGCAACCTTACTCTAATAGAAAAAGAAGGATAAGCATGGCCCGTTTGCGACGTTTCCTTGATCGGATAGAGCCTTCATTTCAAAAAGGCGGCCCTTATCATAAGTATTTTGCTATCTATGAAATGGTGGATACCTTTCTGTATTCGCCAGCCGATACAACACGCGGTTCACCTCATGTCCGTGATGGCATTGATCTCAAACGACTGATGACGTATGTCGTCATTTCGACATTACCCGTCATCCTGATGATGTTATGGAATACAGGTCATCAAGCAAATATTGCTATGGCTGAGCTGGGCATGACACAGCTTGATGGCTGGAGAGGCTCATTAATTAGTTATTTAGGCATTGGTTTTGATCCCAATAGTCTCAGTGCCAGCATGTTTCATGGCTTACTCTATTTCCTACCGATTTACCTAACAACGTTAATTGCCGGCGGAGCATTTGAAGTCTTGTTTGCGGCGGTACGTAACCACGAAGTGAATGAAGGCTTCTTAGTAACATCGATGTTGTACACATTGATATTGCCTGCATCGACCCCTTTATGGCAGGTAGCTTTAGGTATCATTTTTGGTGTGGTGTTAGGTAAAGAAGTATTTGGTGGTACCGGTAAAAACTTCTTAAATCCAGCATTAACGGGGCGTGCATTTTTGTATTTTGCTTACCCCGCTCAAATGTCAGGTGATGCTGTCTGGACTGCTATTGATGGCTTTTCTGGTGCAACACCTCTAGCGCTAGGCGCTGCTGGCGGTTTAGAGGCAATCACCGATGCTGGTTTTACCTGGACACAGACGTTTTTAGGTTCAATGCAGGGTTCAATCGGTGAAACATCCGCCCTAGCCTGTTTATTAGGTGCGGCCTTTTTACTGTACACACGGGTAGCTTCTTACCGCATCATCTTCGGCGTATTTTTAGGCATGGTTGCAACCAGCTTGTTATTTAACTGGATCGGTAGTGATTCAAACCCGATGTTTGCATTACCATGGTATTGGCATTTAACAGTGGGGGGATTCGCATTCGGCATGATCTTTATGGCGACTGATCCGGTATCAGCAGCGATGACTAATAAAGGTCGCTGGATTTATGGTGCATTGATAGGTTTTATGACGGTATTAATTCGCGTCATAAACCCCGCTTTCCCAGAAGGCATAATGCTTGCCATTCTGTTTGCCAACATTTTTGCACCGCTGATTGATTATTTTGTCGTGCGTGCCAATGTTCAACGAAGATTAAAGCGAAGTTAAGGACTATGGCAGAAACAAATCAAAATCAAGGATTCTTTGGCAAATTACTTAGCTTGCCAAACGATAGCCCTAAAAAGACAATTATTGTTGCAACCTTACTGTGCCTGGTATGTTCGGTATTGGTATCGACTTCAGCAGTCATGCTTAAGCCACTGCAGCAGGCCAATAAACAAACCGATATAAAGAAAAATATTTTGGCCGTGACCGGATTGCTAACAGAAGAGGCTGATATTAATACCTTGTTTGAGCAATTTGAAATCAAAATTGTAGATCTCGAAACGGATGAATACAGTGATGTTGACCCTGCTACTTACGATCAACGTAAGGCGTCAAGCGATCCCGATCAAAGTATAAAATTAACAGCGGAACAAGATATTGCTAGCATTAAACGTCGCGCTAAGTTAGCTACAATATATATCTTGAAAGAAGGTGACAATATCAAACAAGTCGTGTTGCCAATTCATGGTTATGGCCTATGGTCTACCTTATATGGCTTTATCTCATTTGAACGTGACTTTAATACCATTGGCGGCCTGCAATTCTATGCGCATGCAGAAACACCAGGTTTAGGTGGCGAAGTAGACAACCCTAAATGGCGTCAACAATGGCAAGGAAAAAAAGCATTTAATGACAAGGGCGAATTAGAAATAAAAGTCATTCGTGGACACGTAGATTATAAAGCCGCCGGCGCAGAACATAAGGTGGATGGATTATCTGGAGCAACCCTGACAAGCCGAGGCGTATCAAATCTAGTCAACTACTGGCTAGGTGACCATGCATTTGGTCCTTATTTGAAAAAAATGCGCGCCGAAGTGGAGAAATAGCAGATGGCAAACGATATTAGATCAAGTGTGGTTGATCCGCTTATTGATAATAACCCGATAACACTCCAAGTATTAGGAGTCTGTTCAGCCTTAGCGGTAACAACCAATCTGACAGCGGCACTTATCATGAGTATTGCACTAACAACAGTAACCGCATTCTCGAACGCATTTATCAGTTCAATTAGAAATCATATCCCCTCGAGCATTCGCATTATCGTGCAAATGACTATTATTGCTTCGTTGGTTATCGTAGTAGACCAGCTACTTAAGGCTTATGCCTATGAAGCTAGCAAACAATTATCAGTCTTTGTCGGATTGATCATTACCAACTGCATCGTTTTAGGTAGAGCAGAAGCATTTGCGATGAAAAATCCACCACTAACAAGTTTTTTTGATGGTATTGGTAATGGACTTGGCTATAGTTTAGTTTTAATGACCGTTGGTTTTTTCCGTGAACTTTTAGGTGCTGGTAAGTTATTTGGTCATCAAGTTATTCCAGTAGCGAATGATGGTGGCTGGTATATGCCAAACGGCCTCATGCTATTACCTCCTAGTGCTTTTTTTATTATCGGCTTACTGATCTGGGTAATTCGCAGCGTGAAAAAAGAACAAGTCGAACCGGCTGATTATCAAATACATCAGGTTCATCGGACAGAGGTACTATAAGTGGAACATTATTTAAGCCTCTTTATTCGTTCAATATTTATTGAGAACCTTGCTTTATCTTTTTTCCTAGGCATGTGTACCTTTCTTGCTGTTTCAAAAAAAATAGAAACAGCATTAGGATTAGGCATTGCCGTCGTCTTAGTACAAATGATTACCGTACCGGCCAACAACCTAATCTACCAATATCTACTTAAAGATGGCGCTTTAGCTTGGGCTGGCATGCCTGATGTAGATTTGAGCTTCCTCGGTTTAATCAGTTATATCGGCGTGATAGCGGCCATGGTGCAAATTCTAGAAATGGCCATGGATAAATACGCGCCAGCACTCTATAACGCGCTCGGTATTTTCTTACCTTTAATTACGGTTAACTGTGCGATTCTGGGTGGTACATTATTTATGGTTGAGCGTGACTACAATCTCGCTGAAAGTGCAGTATACGGTGTAGGTAGTGGACTGGGATGGGCAATGGCGATAACGGCAATTGCAGGTATCAGAGAAAAGCTCAAATATTCTGACGTACCCGATGGTCTGCAAGGCCTTGGTATCACATTTATAACGGCAGGTCTGATGGCGCTTGGATTTATGGCATTCTCGGGGATTCAACTATAATGGAAATTGTACTAGGCATTGGCCTTTTTACCGTCATTATTATGGCATTAGTACTGTTGATATTAAGCGCTCGCTCAAAGCTTGTCTCGACCGGAGATGTTAGCATTGTAATCAACGATGAAAAAACGATCAGTTGTGCTGCTGGTGGCAAATTACTTGGCGCATTAGCTGATGCTGATTTATTTGTATCTTCAGCCTGCGGCGGCGGCGGTACATGTGGCCAATGTAAAGTAAAAATATTTGAAGGTGGTGGCTCGATTTTACCAACGGAGGAATCACACATCACTAAACGTGAGGCCTCTCAAGGTGAGCGACTATCATGCCAAGTTGCCGTTAAACAAAATATGAAAATCCAAGTCCCTGAAGAAGTGTTTGGCGTAAAAAAATGGCAATGTACTGTCCGTTCGAATAATAATGTTGCCACCTTCATCAAAGAACTTGTATTGGAATTACCGTCAGGTGAAAAAGTTGATTTCAAAGCCGGTGGTTTTATTCAAATTGATTGCCCACCCCATGTCAGTGAATACAAGAGCTTTGATATTGATGACGAATATCGTGGTGATTGGGATCGCTTTGATATGTGGCGTTATAGTTCAACAGTAAAAAATGAAATAAGTCGTGCTTATTCGATGGCTAACTACCCGGAAGAAGAAGGCATTATCATGTTGAATGTGCGAATTGCATCGCCACCTCCTGGCACTGATGATGTCCCACCAGGACAAATGTCATCCTACATATTTAATCTTAAACCCGGTGACAAAGTCACAATATCAGGACCATTTGGTGAGTTTTTTGCCAAAGAGACTAATAAAGAAATGATATATATTGGTGGTGGTGCAGGTATGGCACCAATGCGTTCG
The DNA here is from genome assembly GCA_047636295.1 of Methylophagaceae bacterium. Classification (GTDB taxonomy): domain Bacteria; phylum Pseudomonadota; class Gammaproteobacteria; order Nitrosococcales; family Methylophagaceae. The sequence continues at coordinate 331 of JBLIKM010000010.1, read as the reverse complement.
CATCTCTTTGACCAGCTTCGTCGTTTACACAGCAAACGTAAAATATCATTTTGGTATGGTGCGCGCAGCATACGTGAGATGTTTTATGTCGAAGACTTTGATACCTTACAAGCAGAAAATGACAACTTTAAGTGGCATGTTGCTTTGTCAGATCCTACCGAAGAAGATAACTGGTCAGGCTATACAGGCTTTATTCATAATGTATTACTCGATAACTATCTAAAAACCCACTCTGCGCCAGAAGACTGTGAGTATTACATGTGCGGACCACCAATGATGAACTCGTCCGTTGTCAACATGTTGGAAGACCTTGGTGTAGAACACGATAATA
>JBLIKM010000009.1:0-17309 GCA_047636295.1 Methylophagaceae bacterium | reverse complement strand
TGTTTTTTTGCCTTGTTTTATCAGCTCTGCCGCCGCCATACCTAAGACGGCTGATTTCCCACGACCTCGATCTGAAGATAATACTAGGGGCCGACGACGATGACCATGAACGACATTTAAAATACCTTTAAAAGCTGCTTGCTGATCGACTGTTGGCTTATATTCGCTCGATTCTAGCCGTGGTTTAGGCGTAATAAGCGACGGTAATACATCAGCTTGCGTGATGATCTGAAAAGGCTGCTTTGAATATGAATAAGCAAGGGCAATTTGATTAAACCGTTGCAGCCATAGGCTATTAGTTAAGACTGTAGGTAACAAAACAATTAATGCCCCTCCCGCCTTTATCGTACCGACGATGGCACCAAAACTATCTGGATTGAAGGCATCCCGGGCATCAAATATTACCGAGTCAAACTCTTTACCTAGGTATTTTTTAGCTTGTTTTTGAGCAATACTCTGTTCAGAAAAATGAGTATTATTTGATACAAAAATAAGCTTGTTATGATCAAAATTCGCTAGTAAATCCTGCAATGATGAGCGACACCAATCACTATCACCTCGTAGAATGACACATTGGCGTTGATTCATGGCCAAGATTTATAAAGCCTAAAACTCATCTCATTCTACTTATTTTTAAGCGTGAATTCATAGTCAAGCTCATAGATTGCCACTAAAATAATAGGGTAATATTCGGCTTAATTTAAAATCAATAATGTGGCGGTAATTCATGTTGTGGCGCTGATTCCTGCTGACTTCCAGTTTGCATAGTATTCATTTGCACTTTCATCGTTTCCAGCGTTAATTCTATGCGTGAAATTTGTTTTTGTTGGTCGATAATAACTTGGTTTAATTCTTCCAACAAACTATCTTGAAACGACAGCTTCATTTGTAACTCGATAATCTCATCATTCACCGTAGTCATTAATCATCACCGTCATATGATAATGCAGGTCCTAACCAACGTTCAGCGACATCCATCGTCCAACCCTTACGTGCCGCATAATCTTCAACCTGATCTTGGTCGATTTTACCCAAACCAAAATAACGTGATTCAGGATGAGCAAAATAGAAGCCACTCACAGCAGCAGTCGGCAACATGGCAAAACTTTCGGTAATCGTCATGCCAGCATTTTTCTCAGGTTCGAGTAACTGCCATAACATGCCTTTCTCAGTGTGATCTGGGCAGGCGGGGTAACCTGGCGCCGGACGAATACCTTGATATTTTTCATCTATCAAGGCGTCATTGTCTAGGGTTTCGTCAGCTACGTAGCCCCACAAGTCTTTACGCACTAGCTCATGTAATCGTTCCGTAAAGGCTTCAGCTAAACGATCAGCCAGGGCTTTTAGCATAATGCTTTGGTAATCATCATGATCATCTTCAAAGCGCGCGGTATGTTCATCAATTCCAATACCTGCAGTAACAGCAAACGAACCAATATAATCTTTTACACCACTGTCTTTCGGAGCAACAAAATCAGCCAATGCCGCATTTGGTCGGCCTGGAGGTCGTTCTGTTTGTTGACGCAAACTGCGTAACGTCATCAATACTTCGCGACGGCTATCATCGGTATAAATTTCGATATCATCATCATTGATACTATTCGCGGGAAAGAAACCAAATACGGCGCGGGCCTTTAACCATTTTTCATCAACAATTTTGGTCAGCATCGCTTTTGCATCGCGGAATAAATTAACCGCGTGTTCGCCAACAATTTCATCGTCTAAGATCCGTGGATATTTACCTGCTAGTTCCCAAGCTTGGAAAAAAGGCGTCCAATCTATCCGCTCAACCAACTCCGCTAAGGGATAATCATCAAACGTTTGTACACCTAACTTTTTCGGTACCGTTGGTTGATAGGCCTGCCAATCAATTTTAGTTTTATTAGCACGCGCATTAGCAATGGTAAGTTGGCGACGAGTATTTTTACGGCCTTTATGGCGCGCACGTTTATCCGCATAATCTGTTTTTATTTTAGCAATATAGTCATCACGGGTGCTCGCGGTAATCAAATTCTGAGCAACACCTACGGCACGTGAAGCATCTTTCACGTAGATAGCTGCGCCATGGTAGTGTTGATCTATTTTTACCGCAGTGTGGATCATTGATGTTGTGGCACCACCAATCATCATCGGCAACTGAAAACCAAGACGTTCCATTTCTTTGGCAACGTGAACCATTTCATCTAACGATGGCGTAATAAGACCTGATAAACCGATAATATCGACTTTTTCTCTTTTAGCTGTTTCAAGAATATCTGCACATGACACCATGACGCCCATATCAATAATTTCAAAATTATTACATTGCAAAACCACGCCAACAATATTTTTACCGATATCATGAACGTCACCTTTGACGGTGGCCATTAATATCTTGCCATTGTTAGTACTTACATCACCTTCTTCTTTTTCATCTTCGATGAAAGGCATTAAATAAGCGACTGCTTTTTTCATTACCCGTGCTGATTTAACGACTTGCGGTAAAAACATTTTACCTTCGCTAAATAAGTCGCCGACTACATTCATGCCGTCCATTAAAGGACCTTCAATAACATGTAGTGGTTTTGCAGCATTTTGACGGGCAAGTTCGGTATCACCATCAATATAGTCAGTAATACCTTTGACTAAAGCATGTTCGAGACGCTTTTCTACTGGCCAACTACGCCATTCGAGATCTTCTACTTTCTCAACTGTTTTGCCATCACCTTTATATTTATCAGCGATATCTAATAAGCGCTCAGTAGCATCTTGACGACGATTAAGCACAACATCTTCTACCCGTTCACGTAACTCTTCTGCGAGATCATCATAAATGGCTAGTTGACCAGCATTAACAATCCCCATATCCATACCTGCTTTAACCGCATAATATAAAAATACGGCATGGATAGCTTCACGAATTGGATTATTACCACGAAAAGAGAATGACACATTACTGACACCACCACTGATCAAGGCATGAGGCAGTGCTTGTTTGATATCTTTAATGGCTTCAATGAAATCAACTGCATAATTATTGTGTTCATCAATACCGGTAGCAATCGCAAAAATATTGGGATCAAAAATGATATCTTCAGGTGGAAAGCCAACTACTTTGGTCAAAAGCTCATACGAGCGTGTACAAATCTCGCGCTTACGTTCGCGGGTGTCTGCTTGGCCCACTTCATCAAAAGCCATCACGATCACCGCTGCACCATAACGTCGTACTAATCTAGCTTGTTCGATGAATTTTTCTTCGCCCTCTTTCATACTGATTGAGTTGACGATGCCTTTACCTTGAATACATTTTAAGCCGGCTTCAATGACTTCCCATTTAGAGGAATCGATCATAATTGGCACACGGCTGATATCAGGTTCAGAAGCAATAAGGTTCAAGAAAATAACCATCGCCTCTTTCGAATCCAACATGCCCTCATCCATGTTGATATCAATGACCGGCGCACCACTTTCAACTTGCTGGCGAGCGACATCCAGTGCCGTATCGTAATCACCTTCTTTGATCAGTTTTGCAAAACGAGCAGACCCAGTAACATTGGTGCGTTCACCGACATTCACATACAAACTTTCTGGCGTAATGGTGAATGGCTCAAGTCCACTCAATCGGCAATAATGTTTATTTTTAGCAGGAATGCGCGGAGCTACGCCTACTACCGCATCAGCAATCGCTTTGATATGAGCAGGTGCGGTGCCACAACAACCACCAATAATATTCAAAAAGCCACTTTGTGCCCACTCTTTTATATGTAATGCCATCGCTTCGGGTGATTCATCATACTCACCAAATTCATTCGGCAAACCCGCATTAGGATGCGCACTAACATGGCAGGTCGCAATCCGAGAAAGTTCTTCAACATATTGGCGCAATTGTTCAGCACCCAAAGCACAGTTCAAACCGATACTTATCGGTTGCACATGCGAAAGTGAGTTCCAAAAGGCTTCGGTAGTTTGGCCTGACAATGTGCGGCCACTGGCATCGGTAATGGTGCCCGAAATCATCACCGGAAAATGAATATTATGCTGATCAAAGTAAGTTTCAATCGCAAACAATGCTGCCTTAGCATTTAAGGTATCAAAGATAGTTTCAACTAATAATAAATCTGCACCACCATCAATAAGTCCTGCGATAGATTCAAGATAGGATTCAACCAATTCATCGTAGGTCACATTACGAAAACCAGGATTATTTACATCAGGTGAAATACTAGCCGTACGATTTGTTGGGCCTAACACTCCGGCAACAAAGCGAGGTTTTTTTGGGTTTTGAGCAGTAAATTCATCTGCCACTTTACGTGCTAAGACTGCTGATTCTTTATTTAACTCATAAACCAAACTTTCCATTTGGTAATCAGCCATGGCGATGGAAGTACCATTAAACGTATTCGTTTCAACGATATCTGCGCCCGCTTCCAAGTAGGCTCGATGAATATCGCTAATAATTTTTGGCTGCGTTAATGATAAAAGATCATTATTGCCTTTCACGTCACAGGGATGCTCAACAAAACGCTCACCACGATAATCCGCTTCTTCAAGTTTGTAACTTTGGATCATCGTCCCCATGCCACCATCAAGGACAAGAATACGTTGTTGTAAAAGCTGATGGATCTTGTGTGTTGAGGTAGTCAAAATTGCCGTTCCAGTTAAGGGAATATCTTAAAATTAGCTGTCCATTATAACAGAACAAATCCCCCTTAAATCATCACAAAAAAAGTTAAAAATATCGCTTTCCATCATGGCAGAAGTTAGATCATAATAAACTTGGAAATAAACTAGAGACAGTCTAAATTTAATAGCTAAGGAATGAGCCATGATTAAACGCGCTATCGACGGTAAACGACTATTTGTACTTGATACCAATGTCTTAATGCATGACCCTACCGCTTTGTATCGTTTTGATGAGCACGATATTTTTCTGCCGATGATTGTATTGGAAGAACTCGATCGCGGTAAAAAAGGTTTATCTGAAGTATCCCGTAATGTACGTCAAGTCAGTCGCTTCCTTGATGAATTGATGATGCAAGCAGGCGATACTGAAGCCATTGCAAACGGCGTACAACTACCGACTGTCGGCAACAATGACACGCCAAAAATCAGTGGTCGTCTTTTTTTTCAAACAACTCAAATGGTCCATGATCTCCCCAAAGAATTACCCGGACAATTAGCTGACAATGCCATTTTGGGTATAGTAATTAGTCTGCAAAAATCAAATCCTGACGCCACGGTTACCTTGGTTTCTAAGGATATTAACCTGCGAATTAAGGCTACCGTTTTAGGGGTTCACTCAGAAGACTACTTCAATGACAAGGTACTCGATGATGTTGATCTTCTGTACCGCGGTTCAGCTGAACTCGTTGCTGATTTTTGGGATGATCTTAATAGACTAGAATCATGGACTAAACACGGCAACACCTATTACGAAGTTGAAGGCGACGTCGTTAAGGATTGGTATCCTAACCAACTTATTTACTCACCAGGCGAAAGCCATGCTATTGAAGCAGTTGTTCATAGCATAAGTGACGCTGTGGCCAACATTAAACTGCTGCATGATTATCGTAAAGAGAGTCATGCTGTTTGGGGCATTACTGCCCGAAATCGCGAACAAAATTTCGCACTGAATTTATTGATGGATCCAGACATCGATTTTGTCAGTTTATTAGGCCAAGCAGGTACTGGTAAAACACTATTGACCCTTGCCGCAGCCTTAACTCAAGCAATTGAAAATAAACGTTATTCAGAAATAATCATGACCCGGGTTACCGTGCCAGTGGGTGAAGATATTGGTTTTTTACCTGGAACCGAAGAAGAAAAAATGACACCTTGGATGGGTGCACTGATGGATAATTTGGAAGTGCTGAACAAAACCGATATCAGTGGTGGAGAATGGGGCAAACAAGCAACCAATGACTTATTACAAAGTAGAATTAAAATTCGTTCGCTAAATTTTATGCGCGGGCGAACCTTCCTTAATCGTTTTCTAATTATCGATGAAGCACAGAACTTAACCTCTAAACAACTGAAGACACTCATAACCCGTGCCGGTCCGGGTACTAAGATTGTTTGCTTGGGTAATATAAGTCAAATCGACACACCATACTTAAGTGAAACGACCTCCGGTTTAACCTATGTGGTTGATCGATTTAAGAACTGGGAACATAGCGGACACATCACCCTCTTACGTGGTGAGCGTTCTCGTTTAGCTGATTTTGCATCCGAGAATTTATAACCATTTTAGATCCGTAACAATGTCAATTAATCTCGATTTAAGTCGCCTTAATTCGATTTGATATCCCGGCGACCGCAGGGATCTATACATTAGGCAGCGATATTAACGGTCATTAGCTTTTGCCTAAAGTTAAACAACATTCACCAGAGTAAACCTAATGTAACACCTGCAAATTGCATCAATAGCATTGTTCGCATAATCATAAGATCTAAAAAGCTGGCATAATCATCAACAAAAACAATTTAGCTTGTTATGCTTTCTCGTTATTTTTGTGATGGTGTATTGTTCATACGGTGTTTAAAACATCACACTTTAAGCGCATTTCAAGCAATATTTAGGATGTCTACAATGGAAATCATGTCAGAGTCTAATAATGATCGTCGTAATTTTTTTCGAATTAATGACACGGTCTATCTCGAAGTCACAGAACTTAATTATGATGAAGTAAACCAAGTTGCTAGTGCCATACAAAATCCACCATTGATGGATAATGAGAGCCAAGAAAAACGTCAACTTAGTACCATTCAAGTATCATTGACTCATCTCATTGAACAAATAAATCACTCGGATCGCCAAGTCGCACGAGCGCTGCGCTTACTTGACGACAAGATCAGTATTATTTCTCATATGGTTCAGCGTCAACAAAATACCACTGATAATAAAAATATGATTGAGTCCAACTTAAGTGGTGGTGGCATTGCGTTTATGACTGAGCATCAGTACGCACATAAAGCCACGCTAGACCTTCGCATTGAATTACAGCCTTCAGGTACCATCGTCCACACTATTGCTAATGTTATTGCCTGTGACAAGCACTATGATGCATCGAAAGATACCCCCTATTACCTAAGGCTCGCCTTCACACATATGAGTGAATATGACCGCAATTTTTTAGTCAAACATATCCTTTTACGTCAAGCAGAAACGCTACGCACAACTGGAAAATAAATAACATTAATCGAGATTGGCAGTAGTATAAAAACAAGCCTAGCTATGGGTAATTTAACGGCTGGGTATATTGTCCTTAGTAAACGCATAATACATCACTGGGATCACTAATAAAGTCAGCACGGTTGACACTAAGGTTCCAAAGAGCAAAGCCACTGCTAAGCCGTTAAATATCGGATCATCGAGGATAAACAAGGCACCCAACATTGCCGCTACAGCAGTCAATAGGATGGGCTTCGCTCTAACAACGGCAGCTTGAATCACCGCCTGTTCTAATTGCATTCCTGAATCTACAGCCTGCTTGATAAATTCCACTAATAAAATGGAATTTCGCACAATAATACCTGCCATTGCAATCATACCGATCATCGAGGTCGCCGTAAACTGCGCTCCCAGTAAAGCATGACCAGGCATAACACCAATAATAGTAAGTGGAATGGGCGCCATAATAACTAACGGTATTAAATACGATCTAAACTGAGCAACAACCAGTAAATAAATCAAAATAATCCCAACTGCATACGCCAGTGCCATGTCACGGAAGGTTTCATAGGTTATTTGCCACTCACCATCCCACTTAATACTGTCATCTATAGGCAATATAGGTGCATTTATAAAAAATTGCTCAATGCCGGTATTTTGCAATCGACTTGCAATATCAAACATACCGTATAAGGGACTATCGATATCGCCAGCCATATCAGCAGTGACAAAACTGACTGGCAATAAATCTTTGTGGTAAATAGTTTGCTCGCGCTGCGTTTGTACGACTTCAACCAGATCACCAATTGCAATCAACTCACCTTGCTGATTTCTAAGTCGCAATTTCAACAATGCAGCTAAGTCGCGTTGTTCAGTAACTGGAAATTCCAATCTAAGTGGCACCGCATATTTCACTGCCGTGTCGTGTAAATATCCTACATCTTCACCCGCTAATGCCATTCGCGAGGCAGCTACTATTTGGGCCTGAGATACACCCAATAAAGCGGCTTTTTCACGATCAACTTTTAGCACCATACGTGGCGCTTTTGTTTCAACCGTGTCATCAACATCAACCACGTCATCAGTTTGTTCAAACACGCTGCGAATCTGCTTTGCTCTGAGCAATTGGCTCGCATAATCCAGACCATAGACTTCAGCCACAATCGGCGATTGCACAGGGGGGCCCGGAGGTACTTCAACAATTTTAACGTTACCGCCCCAACGTTCTGCAATGAGCTGTAAGGGCTCGCGCGTAAAACTGGCAATATCATGACTTTTTCTATCACGTGAATGTTTTTCGGTTAAATTCACTTGAATATCAGCGACTTCTGAGCCTTCGCGCAAATAATATTGTCTGACTAGACCATTAAAATTAATGGGTGAAGCGGTACCCACATAAGCTTGATAATCAGTGACTTCTGGCACCGTGACCAAATAGGTACCTAACTCACGTAATAAACCAGCAGTCCGTTCTAAACTGGTACCTTCTGGCATATCAACCACTACTTGAAACTCAGATTTATTATCAAAAGGTAACATTTTTAACACCACCAGCTTCATCACTCCTAAGCTGACTGAGGCAGCAATCAAGCCAACCATAAGTAGCAACAACATCCAACGCCAAAATCGTGCAGCACTGCCTAATACAAATATGCCGATAATCTTATGGAAAAATCGATAAGACAAGGTGTTGTTAGCTAATTCAGAACCAGCTGCATGATGTTGTCGTTGATCGGCCATCATTTTTAACACCATCCACGGTGTCAAAATATAGGCTACTAGCAACGATAGCAACATACCAATACTGGCATTGATAGGTATTGGGCTCATATATGGCCCCATCAAACCGGTCACAAATGCCATCGGTAATAAAGCAGCAATAACAGCAAAGGTCGCCAAGATGGTAGGACCGCCAACCTCATCAACCGCAGCAGGGATTATTTCTCGTAACGACTTACCGCCTATCTGTCGATGACGGTGAATATTTTCTACCACCACAATGGCATCATCAACCAAAATTCCAATAGAAAAAATTAAGGCAAATAATGACACTCGGTTAAGAGTAAAGCCCCAAGCCCATGATGCAAACAACATCAGCATCAAGGTAACCACCACGGCCACGCCGACAATAATCGCTTCACGCCAGCCTAAAGCTAATAAAACCAGAAAGATCACTGCGATGGTTACAAATACTAACTTTTTGATTAAGGTTTGTGCCTTATCATCCGCTGTTTGACCATAATTACGTGTCACTGTAACTTCTACTCCTTCAGGTACAAAGACACCTTTAAGCTCTTCAAACCGAGCAATAACTGCATCAGCAATATCCACCGCATTCATGCCTGGTTGTTTAGCAATCGCCAAAGTCACTGCGGGGAATTCCCCCTGCACACTAATATCTTTAAACATCGCAGCAGGGCCAGTACCAAACCAAGCATAACGTGAAGGCTGATCTGCGCCTGATAATACTGTTGCTACATCACGCAAATAAACTGGGGCATTATTATTCACCCCTATAACTAGGGATGAAATTTCGTCAATGGTGCTTAAGAATACGCCCGCTTGCACTGATGACTCTTCATCGGATTTAACTAATACACCTGCTTCTGCTGAACTATTCGCCGCTAATAAGGCATTTTTCAGCTCAGCTAAACCTACATCATATCCAGCTAAACGTTGTGGATCGAGTTGGATCCGCACCACATTATCTGAGCCACCAATCGTGTAAATATCTAGAGTCCCAGGTACACGCTTTAGTTCTGCTTCTACGGCATGTGCTACTTTTTGTAATTCGTGAGCACCACGGTTTTCATCTGCAGTCCACAGGGTTAAGGTAACAATAGGCACATCATCGATGCCTTTTGGTTTAATAATCGGCTGTGCCACACCTAGCTGAGTTGGTAACCAATCACTGTTCGAATAAATTTTGTTATACAAATTAACTATCGCCGTAGTTGAATCTTCACCCACTTCAAACTGTGCCGTTAATATCGACATGCCTGGCTTAGAAACTGAATAGACATGTTCAAGCCCTGATATTTCAGAGATAATCTGCTCTGCTGGGGTTGATATCAAGCGCTCAACTTCGCCCGCAGAAGCGCCCGGATAGGCAATAAATATATTGGCAAAAGTGACATCAATCTGAGGCTCTTCTTCACGAGGCGTTATAAATACGGCAAATATCCCCAGCAATAATCCAATTACAGCTAATAATGGCGTAATTTCAGTATCTTGAAATTGCTTGGCTATTCGCCCTGAAATACCTAGTTTTTGCTCACTCATAAGGGTGAACGTGCACGATTTAATTTCAAGCGTCTTACTGCTTGTCGTGGATCTAATGCCACCTGTTCACCCACCGCCAATCCTGCCAATACTTCACGTTGTCCATCAGTCATTTTGCGTCCTAAAAGGACCTGCCTAAAGATGACGTGCTGCTCCTTAGTCTCAACATACACACCGGCTACTTCACTACGTTGAATAATGGCAATTTGTGGGATGACTCTGACTAGCTCATCGCCCACTACAAACTGAATTTTGCCAAACATGCCCGGGTAAACCTGTTCAATTCCTTCAGGCAAATCGACTCGTAACAAGAAGCTATGACTTTTTGCGTCAGCTTGAGGAATAATGGTGATTTTTTCACCCTTGATTTGACGACCATCCGTCAACAACAACACAGGCTTCTCCGCAGACTTAATTACCATCAATAAATACTGGGGAACTTTGATGATAGCGCGTAACTGCTCAAGTGAAACACCTGTCATCAAATGTTGACCGGGACTTGCCATTTCACCCAACTCAATCAATCGTTCGGTAACGACACCACTATATGGTGCAATAATCTGAGTATAAGACAGTTGTACTTGCGCTTCATTCAGTTGTGCTTCGCGTGCCTTCAATTGAGCTTGAGTCGCTTGTAACCTAGCATTAGCAGCACTTAAATCAGCATTAGCTTTATCCAATCCTGCTCGTGCTAGTAGTTTACGTTGGTATAAGTTGCGTACCCGTTCAGTCTCTAATCCAGCTTCTTTTTGACGTGCTAAGGCTTCACGACTTTGCGCTTTATCTGCTAATAAATTTGCTTGCAGTTGTGATACACGTGCCTGAAATTCTTCATCCCTAAATTTCATGATAATAGCGTCTTTTGGCACCACATCATTAACATCATAATTCAACTCAGTCACTACCGCAGCAATACGTGATGATACTGTCGAGCGATGAATAACTTCTATGGCAGCATCAAAAATGACTTGCTTTGGAAATGTTTTGTCTACCACTACAGTGAGGTCTAGATTGGTTTCGGCTCTTACAATATTGCTGGTATATAAAGCAACTAACACACTACTGATAAAGACGACGATGAATAAGCTGATGGTTTGATCTTTCATTGTGCATCCTTGTTTAGTTGGAATATATCACTACAGTGCATCATATTTGTCGAGTGATGCGGATGCTATATATTAGCAAATACTAATTATCTAGCCAATATTTTACTAATATTTAACATTAGCTAACGTATTCACCCTGTATTATGTTGCTATAAGTTATTTTAAAATTTGTGATATAACAGGAGAAGTCAGAATGAAATTACCCCTATCATTAATTGCTATTACTATTTCCATTTTTTGGGCCTCAGCTACATTTGCCAGTGATATCGAAAAACTAACGACCTTAGATGACCAGACATCTGTTGCCGTCACTATTTATAATGACAATCTGGCACTGGTCAAAGATCAACGTACGATCACCTTGGATAAAGGTTTTAACAATCTTGCATTTCGCGGTGTAAGTGCCAGAATACGTCCCGAAACAGCACTACTACGCAGTTTAAATTCTAACAATCAACTCCATGTCTTAGAACAAAATTTTAATTTTGATTTACTAACACCGCAAAAAATGTTGGAAAAATTTACTGGCAAACAAGTACAGCTGGCTACCATTAATCCTGCTACGGGTATTGAAACCACTCAAAAAGCAACAATACTAAGCACCAATAGTGGCATCACACTTAAAATCGGCGACAAAATTTTTACCAATCCTCAAGGCAGTTATATCTTTGATAAAGTGCCGGATGATTTACGCGATCAACCCACATTAATAACGCAATTAACCAGTTCTAGTGACAAGCAACAAACCGTAGAACTGGGTTATCTAACTGCTGGCCTTGCTTGGAGAGCTGATTATGTAGCTGAATTGAATAGTAACGAGACTCAGCTAGATTTAACCGGTTGGATCACGCTGACTAACCAAAGTGGCACCGCATATAATAATGCCAAGCTACAACTAGTAGCAGGTGATGTTAACCAAGTTCAACCAGAATTTTCTAGAGGCTCTATCCCACGAGAAGCCATGATGAAGACAATGAATGATAGTCCTGTTGCTGAAGAAAGTTTATTTGAATATCACCTGTACAGCCTGAATCGTCCAACGGATCTTGCTGATAAACAAACTAAACAAGTCGCATTACTTTCAGCAAATTCTGTGCCTGTCGATAAAGAATTTTTATTGCAAGGCAACAACTATTATTACAACAGTAGTTACGGCGAACTAGGCCAAAAAATGAAGGTTGCCGTATTTGTAGAATTTAACAATACAGAAAAAGCACATTTAGGCATGCCTATTCCTAAAGGCATTGTGCGAGTTTATAAAAACGACAGTAAGGGCAATGCACAGTTTGTTGGTGAAGATCGCATAGACCATACTCCTAAAAATGAAAATATACGCCTAAAACTCGGCGATGCCTTTGATATTACCGCTGATAAAAAACAAACTGATTTCAAAAAAGCCAAATATTTTGCACCACATAGTGCGGCTTATGAAAGTAGTTATGAAATAGAACTGAAAAATGCCAAAGCTGAACCCGTTACCGTTATGGTGCGCGAGCCAGTGCCGGGGGAGTGGAAAATATTACAAGAAAATCACCCACATACCAAAATGACATCGGGCACAGCACAATGGCAAATCACTATACCCGCTGAAAGTAAAGAAACACTAAAATATACTATTCTAGTTCAATATTAAATTATGAATAAAGCGATTCTATATAGTTTCCGACGCTGTCCTTATGCAATGCGAGCACGCATGGCAATTGCCAGCAGTGGCATACAGGTTATATTGCGAGAAATAAGCTTACGTGACAAACCACAATCGTTACGGGATATCTCAGCTAAAGCCACGGTGCCTGTGTTGCTTACCGCAGAGGAAAAGGTTATTGATGAAAGTTTAGATATTATGATGTGGGCCTTGCGGCAATCTGATCCTAATGCTTGGTTGAGCAATATCAACTACGCATTGATTGAAAATAATGATGGTCCATTCAAGCAGTGGCTAGATCGTTATAAATATGCTGATCGATACCCTGAACAGTCGCAGCAGTTTTATCGACAACAAGGTGAACAAACTTTACTCATGCTTGAACAGACTTTAGTGGACTCCGCTTTTTTATCTGGCAATAACGTAACGCTGACTGATATTGCAATTTTTCCTTTTATCCGTCAATTTGTCTCGGTCGAACAAGGTTGGTTTGAACAAGCGCCCTATCCTAAAACAAGACAATGGCTAGATTATTTACTGGCAACGGAGTTATTCCAATTAACTATGTATAAATACTCGCCGTGGAATATGACTGATCCACAACAACCGGTATTTCCAATGAGCGTTACTGTCAACTGAGGCCATTGATCACGTCGTTATATCTATCGTAGTACCTAAGAAATTATTAGCCTCATCCGTTGATGATTCATTGACAGTCGGCGCAGCGTTATTTCGGTTTGGGTCTGAGTCAACGTATTGGTTGATTTCTGCTTTCGCTTCAATAGCCATTTGTGCTGCTCTAGCGGCTACAGTTCGATCTTGCGCTGAAGGCTGTGCAGGAGCAAGTGCCGCCGCTTGAATTTGTTGTGCTTTTTGTAATGTAGCATTAGGATCACCTGCCACTTTTGAGGTATCAATAGTAACTTCACCACCGATAGCATACTGCACGCCGTCAGGCCCACGTTGAAAACTATAACTGGCAGCACCAACAACAATACCGCTTCCCGCAGCGAGATGCGCAGCTTCATGGGCACGAACAACTTGATCGCGCGTTTTCAGTTGACGTAATTGTTGTACGTCCTGTTCTGATATTGCCGTTGATTGCTTATCCTGATCCGTTTCCGTTGCTTGCTTATTCTGAGTTGTGGCGGCAGCAGTACGCGTTGCTTGTGTGGTAGATAATGATATTGAATGAGTACTATGGACGTCCACAGCTATACGGTTATATCCAATATACTACCGAGCATAGCGTTACTTGCTTCAATTACTTTACTGGAAGCCTCCACTTGTAACTTATCACTCATCATATTGACCAGAGGCTCAGTTAAATCACCTCCGGCATCGGTATTGGCAATTTTAGTGGCATTTTGGTTAAGGCTTTGCATGCCCGTTTGAATGCCTGTTAGTGCTGACTGAAAAGCGGGAATAGTATTCATAACAATCTCCAAAACTGAACATAAATTATATCCAATTATGTTTCATTATTTTGTGACCTGCTTCAACTGATTTGCATTTAATCGAATAAAAACAATTGAAGCAATAAAAGTCATACAACTGAATAATACCTCTAAACTAGCATAAATATTAAAAGCTTGTGCACTATAAACTTCGCCAATACCATGAGAAAAATAGAGTAACATCATAAAACCCGTCCAAGCATGCGTATAAGGTTTGCCATGTAACAGCCCACGTAAAGGAAATAGCAGCGGCGTTAAGGCGATGATTAACCACGCGGCAACAGGATAATTACTGCTGTGTTCACCTAGGGTTATCCAGCAAATTAAGGTAATCATTAAACCAAAAAAACTGAGCAAGGATAACTGCTTAAAAAATTGAGTCATGATACTGATAATGCCTTTGTTATAGTTGCAATACGTCGTCCTAATGCGCGACATAATTGTGCCTCATTGTCACTTAAGGGCCGATCATTATTGGCTCCGGCCAAATGACTAGCACCATAAGGCGTACCGCCATCTGTCGTCGTCATCAATGCGCTTTCTTTATAGGGCAGTCCCATAAGTAACATGCCATGATGCATCAGCGGCAGCATCATTGATAATAAGGTTGATTCCTGCCCACCATGTAGACTGCCCGTTGAGGTAAATACCGCAGCAGGTTTACCAATCAATGCGCCTGAGAGCCAAATATCACTCGTTTGATCAATAAAATATTTCAGTGGCGCAGCCATATTACCAAAGCGAGTCGGACTGCCTAAAACTAAGCCTGCACAGTTTTTAAGATCATCATGATTAACGTAAAGATGCCCTTGTTCAGGAATCATATCTTCCGTTGCTTCGCAAACAGTCGAAATGGCCGGTACGGTTCTCAAGCTTGCAACGCACGCCTCGACACTCTCAACACCACGTGCAATCTGTTCAGCCATATCACGCACATGGCCTGAGCGACTGTAATATAAAACTAATATATCTGTCATTATAGGATCTCAAGCACCGCTTCAGGGGGACGGCCGATTTTGGCTTTACCGTTATGAATAACGATGGGCCGTTCGATGAGTTTTGGGTGATCACTCATTGCCTGAATAAGCTGTTGTTCAGTGAGCGATTCATCCGCTAAATTTAACGCTTTATATTCCGCTTCGCCCTTGCGTAAAAGCTGGCGAGCGCTAATGCCAAGTTGGCCAATAATTTCACTCAAAGATGCAGCAGATGGCGGTGTTTTTAAATACTCAATCACTTTAGGTTTAACACCTTGCTGTTCAAGTAAGGCCAAAGTCTGACGTGACTTGCTACATCTGGGGTTATGATAGATAGATAGTTCGCTCATTTGGATTGTTCCAATAATGTTTCTAAAAAGGAAAGGTGAATTTCTGTCGGCTGAACGCTACCCCATTGTTTGCAGCCAGGACAATGCCAATGCATGCTTTTGCCAGCAAAACCACAACTCTGACAGGTATATCTATTTCCTCGTCGAACTAAGGTATCGGTAATACCCTTGATTAGTGGCACTAGCATAGGATTAGATTGTTCTCCTAGCGAAATCAAGCGATGCAATCCTTCAACAGAAGGATGTTGTTGTAATTGTGGATATAAATAATCCTGTGCTGCTTGACTGCCGTGTTGTAACTGAATGACATGCGTCAACATTAACCTAACACTTGTCATATTAGGATATTGTGTCAATAAACTTTGCAACCAACTATTAAATACTTTCAAGTTATCCATTTGTAGGTAGCAGTCTAATAGTAGCGGCAAGGCTTCTTGAATATAACGGTGGTCTTGCTTTTCAATCTGCAGTAATGATTTAGTCGCTTTGCGATAATTATCTGCTTGCATATATAACTTAGCTTCAAACAATGTGGCTCGCACACAATTGGGATCATGGCTATGCGCTAGTTTCAACAATGCGGCCACATTGGTATTCGATGCTTTAAGTTCTTGCCCCGCTAGCTCACAGTAAAACTGGGCAATTAGGAGCCCCATATTGTCATGACTTTGACTTTGTACTTTTTGGGCCATTTCTATGGCTTTTTGCCATGCTTTTTCTTGTTGATAAATGCATAGCAATTGTTTAAATGCTTCAGTCGGTGGTGAAGGTTTATTAAGCAAATCAAGAAATAGCTGTTCCGCTCGATCAAGTACACCAGCCTTCATGTAATCTAAGCCTAATTCAACCAGTGCTTGTGTACGTTGTGCAACAGGTAAATTGGGCCTTGCAATAAGATTTTGATGAATACGGATCGCGCGATCAATCTCTCCTCGACGACGAAACAAGTTAGCTAATGCTAAGTGTGTTTCTACCGTTTCACTATTCACTTCCAGTAAGCGAACAAAGACCTCAATCGCTTTATCGGGTTGTTCATTAAGTAAATAGTTTAAGCCTTGGAAGTAACCAGGACTAACCACTGCATCGTGCACATGGGGGTTAGATTTGTACTGTTTTCGCGCTAATAGCCAGCCTGATAAAGCGGCAATAGGTAGCAGAAAAAATAACCATTCAATCATTAATCCTAAACCTTGTTGGCATCGGTAATAGGTAAGATTCTCACACTATCTATTTCTTTTTCTGAAAGCGTCAATTTTTTACGTAAGCGACGGTTTTCATATTTTAGCCGCAAAATACTGGTAGATAATGCTAAAGCACCGAGTAAGGTACCTAAAATAATCGC
>JBLIKM010000008.1:0-17542 GCA_047636295.1 Methylophagaceae bacterium | reverse complement strand
TTCCACACACCAGTCAGCATAAAAATCAAACATCACCGGCTGCTTAGATTGAGCGAGCACTTGCTCAAGCTCGGCTAAATTATTGACCTGAGTAAATGCTAAGCCGTGAATGTCTTGCTTGTTACCTTGCTCAGTTTTGGCTATGGCCTGCAATGGTTGCCAAATATTATCGCTGCCACTCGCGCCGCCAATAATCAAAAGACTGCCATAGATTAATAAAATAAGTCCCAGTCCTTTCTTGAGCTTTTCCCAACCGTTGGTATCGATAGAAAGGGTATTTAAGGCGCCAAGATAAACGGCAGAGACAATCAGTAAACCACCCCAGAGTAATAATATTATCCAGCTGGGAATGATGCGTTCTAACATCCAGATTGCGAGTCCCAGCATCAAAATGCCAAAAATGGCTTTGATAGTGTTCATCCAGTCACCTGCTTTTGGCAATAACGAGCCAGCAGACGTGCCTATAACTAATAGCGGCAAACCCATACCCATGCTAAGCGTAAATAAAGCTGCGCCGCCCAATATTGGGTCGCCCTGTTGGCCAATAAAAATAAGCGCACCCGCTAACGGCGGTGCCAAACAGGGGCCGACGATTAAGCCCGACAGTAAACCCATTATTGCTGCACCAGGGATGCTCCCACCTTGTTGTTGATGACTAATTTGATGCAGTCGATTTTGTATTGCATTGGGTAGTTGCAGTTCAAATAGGCCAAACATCGAGAGTGATAAGATGACAAATAAGCCACTAAAACTACCTATAATCCATGGGTTTTGGAACATGGCTTGCAGGTTTTCACCTAACAATCCGGTCATGACGCCTGCTGCAGTATAGGTTACTGACATGGCTAATATGTAACTCAAAGATAAAATAAATGCACGATGGGTAGTGATACGTTCGCCGCTACCGACAATGATGCTAGATAAAATGGGG
Source organism: Methylophagaceae bacterium (assembly GCA_047636295.1). GTDB lineage: Bacteria > Pseudomonadota > Gammaproteobacteria > Nitrosococcales > Methylophagaceae. The sequence continues at coordinate 16,611 of JBLIKM010000008.1, read as the reverse complement.
ATCATCGGGAATACACAAGGCGTGAAAGCCAGCAATAAGCCTAGCCCAAAAAAGCCAAGAATAATTGTGATAAAACTGTCCTCAGCTAAGCTTTGTGCAAGGCGATCTTGTTCCGCAAGGACTGGGATCGCTGGCGCTTTGCTACTGGCATTACCTGCTTTGATAGTTGTTTGCGTATCGCTTGCGGTGATTGCCGGTAAGGTGAGTAATATCGACTTATTGGTAGGGGGGTAACAAATATTGAAGGTTTCTGAGCAACCTTGATAGTGTGCTTTCAGTGTAACTTGTTGGCTTTCTGTACTGCGTTTAAGAGGTAAAATGACGTCAGTATCATGGTGATAAACCTCACTCAAACCGAAAATTTCATCCATTTTGTTTTCACCAGCAGGTAATGAAAACGCGGCTAGTTGAACATTATCGTTGCCAATTAATTCAAACTGAATTTTGTCGCGATAAAGATAATTACCTTCTGCAATTTGCCAGCGTGCTAGTAGGGTTTGTGGATCTTGAGTTTGAGCAGAAAAAATAAAAACTTCGTCAACACCAGGTGGTGTGTCGAAGTCATTTCCTAAACCAAGACTATCCAATAGCCCAGGCCGCGCCGGAACGCTAAAACTAAGCACGAGGAAGAACAAAAACAAATATTTTTTCATGGGTAACATTGGCCGCTAAGAGGTATGTATAGGCAGACAATCTTAACAAGCGAACGTTGCAATATACAGGACAAAAAACGAATTAATCGTGTCAATCCTTCATATTGTTGTAATAATTCCGCAATCTGTTGATATAGAAGGTTCACGCATTGTGGAAATAAAAACGATACATCATCTCGAAACACAGGCCATGAAAAAAAGCCACAGTGAGCTGGCACGTATAGGCTTTGCCTTATTCTTTCTGGTGGGTGTCTTAGCCTATAGCTTTGCCACCAGTGGCGGCGTACCCAATCACCTGTTCTTAGCCATTGCTGCTGTTTTTGGTGGTTATATGGCAATGAATATTGGTGCGAATGATGTTGCCAACAATGTGGGACCCGCCGTAGGTTCAAAAGCACTCACGATGGGAGGTGCAATTCTAATCGCAGTGATTTTTGAGGCAGGAGGTGCCATTATCGCTGGTGGTGATGTGGTATCGACTATCAAGAAAGGCATTATTGATATTGAAGGCTTTGGTGACGATACCGACAGTTTTTTATGGGCAATGATGGCGGCACTATTGGCCGCCGCCTTATGGTTAAATGTCGCGACGATGGCTAAAGCGCCGGTATCGACAACCCACTCTATTGTTGGTGGTGTAATGGGGGCTGGGATCGCTGCTGCAGGATTTGGTATCGTTAATTGGGCCACCATGGCGAAGATTGCCAGTTCATGGGTAATTTCACCGTTAATCGGCGGCATAATTGCTGCGGGCTTTTTGCTGGCAATTAAAAAAACCATTATTTTCCGTGAAGATAAAATTAGTGCCTCATATATTTGGGTACCCTATTACGTTGCCGTCATGGCATGGGCTTTTGTTACTTATTTAGTACTCAAAGGCTTGAAAACAATTTGGCCAAATATTATTACATTGGTTAATGACCTGACTTTTTTTACAGTCGAAGTGACTAAAAAGCCAAGTTTTACCACAGCTGCGCTCCTCGGTGTTGCCGCTGCGGTGATTGTTTTTTTTATTGTTAAGCGGTCGATTAAAGCTAAATTACATCGCTTGAGTAATGATCGGGATAGTGTGAATGTATTGTTCACGATTCCGCTTATTTTCGCAGCAGCTTTACTCAGCTTTGCCCATGGTGCCAATGATGTTGCTAATGCAATTGGCCCGCTGGCAGCCATTAACGATGCGGTGATGACTGGCGGTATATCAACGAATGCGGGAATTCCTTTCTGGGTTATGGGTGTGGGCGCCTTGGGTATAGCGATTGGTTTAGGATTATATGGCCCACGATTAATAAAAACCGTAGGTAGTGAAATAACGGAATTAGACCAAATGCGGGCATTTTCAGTGGCAATGGCCGCTGCGATTACGGTGATTATTGCCAGCCAATTAGGTTTACCTGTGAGTTCTACACATATCGCAATTGGTGGTGTATTCGGTGTTGGGTTTTTACGGGAATGGTTAGATTCTACTAACAGTATAGAAGCAGAAATTCAGAATGATCGGGATGAGTTGGAGGAAGAGAAGAAACGTCGAAATGCTTTGAAATATGAGCTAAAAGACTTGCGTGAAAAAGCAATTAAATCAGCGGAAGACTATCGACGGATTACCGACCTTTATACTGCCATTGATGAGGAAAGAGATGCCATTCGACTGGTTAAAAAAGAGCTGAAAAAAGACAAAAAAAACTTATACGTTAAACGTGATGCAATTAAAAAAATCGTGACAGCTTGGGTTATCACGGTCCCCGCCGCCGCGGTATTAGCTGCTTCAATATTTTATATGATTAAAGGTATCATGTCATAGGTTTATGAGATGAATCGCGCCCAGCATATTCTTAAATCCATATTCGGTTATGATGAATTTCGCCACGCTCAGCAGGAAATAATTCAAGAATTATTGAATGGCAATGATGCGCTAGTTTTAATGCCGACGGGTGGTGGTAAATCATTGTGTTATCAAATCCCCGCTCTGGTGCGAGAGGGTACGGCGATTGTGGTCTCACCGCTGATTGCCCTGATGCAAGATCAGGTCGATGCTTTACGCCAGCTTGGTATTAAAGCTGCGTTTCTGAATTCAAGTTTAAGTCAAAATGATGCTTATAATATAGAGCAACGACTGATCAATGGCGAGTTAGACCTGCTCTATGTGGCGCCTGAGCGCTTGCAGAACAGTGCCATGCTAGCGTTGCTAGACCGTTGTAAATTAGCATTATTTGCGATTGATGAGGCGCATTGTGTATCTCAATGGGGCCACGATTTTCGGCCGGATTACCAGCAACTTAAACTGCTACACCAACGGTACCCGACGATACCAAGAATTGCGCTCACTGCTACAGCAGATCAGCGTACTCGTGATGAAATTATCAGCCAGCTACAATTAAATGATGCACGCGTTTTCATTGATAGTTTTGACCGGCCGAATATTCACTATGCTATCTCCGAAGGTAATAATGCTAAGCAGCGATTATGGCAATTTCTAGAAGATAATCATCCTCAGGATGCCGGTATTATTTACTGCCTATCGCGTAAAAAAGTAGAAGAAACGGCCAGTTGGTTAGCAGAAAAAGATCGACTAGCATTGCCGTATCATGCCGGTTTGCCACAGGAAGTGCGTCAAGGCAATCAACAGCGATTTCTACGTGATGAAGGCGTTATTATCGTAGCGACAATTGCCTTTGGTATGGGTATAGATAAGCCTGATGTGCGGTTCGTTGCGCATCTGAATCTGCCCAAAAGCATCGAAGCCTATTATCAAGAAACCGGTCGCGCGGGGCGTGATGGCGCACCGGCCAATGCGTGGATGGCGTATGGCCTGCAAGATGTCATTACATTGCGGCAGTTCATGCAAGACTCAAAAGCCGATGAAGCACATAAACGGATGGAGCATCACAAGCTTGAATCAATGTTGGGGCTGTGTGAGCTTATCAGCTGCCGTCGACAATCCTTACTCAGTTATTTTGATGAGACCAGTCCCGAGCCCTGTGGTAATTGTGATAACTGTTTACAGCCGCCTGCGAAGTGGGATGCCACGGAATCAGCACAAAAAGCCCTCTCGTGTATTTATCGAACCGAACAGCGTTTTGGGGTGAATTACATTGTTGATATTTTGCATGGCAAAATTGATGAACGTATACAACGTAATGGCCACGATAAAATCAGTACCTTTGGTATTGGCAAAGATACGCTAGTCACAGAATGGCGAAGTCTGTTTAGACAATTAATTGCGCTCGGTTATATTGATATTAATGTCGAGCGGCATGGTGCTTTGTGTCTAACTGAAAAGTGTCGCCTAATCTTACGAGGTGGGCAAACATTAGAATTAAGAAAACAGGTCAAACAAGACAAAACCATATCAGACAAAAAACAGAAAACGACTGTGCGGCCACAAGATCAACCCTTATGGGATGCATTGCGGACATTGCGAACATCATTGGCGGAAGAAGCCGGTGTGCCGCCTTATATTATTTTTCATGATGCCACCTTGCAAGAAATGGTTAAAAAAAGACCATTAACCGAGCAGGATATGAATCGTATTTCAGGTATTGGCGGCCAAAAACTTGCGCGCTATGGCAAGGCATTTCTGACCGAAATCAGCCTCCATCCATTGACTGAATTGTTGGACAATCGTCTCAGTGCTACTGTCAATGAAACCCTGGTGTTGTATCAGCAAGGTATTGATATTGAGCTGATAGCGCAGCAACGAGCAGTTAAATTGAGCACTATTTATACACATTTAGCTGATGCGATTGAAGCAGGCTTACTCGATGTCCATGCCGTAACGGGCCTATCCACTGCGGAATTTAATGAAATCGTATTTGTGATCGAGTCTCAAGAAGATCAAGAAAAAGGCCGATTGAAACCCGTTTATGATGAATTAGGTGGCGAGTATGATTATGGCGTTTTAAAGTGTGTGCAGGCAACAATTTAATTGACTGTTACAAAACGGTAACATTTAGTCGTTATGATGGATAGATCTAGAATAGGTCAGGAGCAAAAGTAATGGCAACAACGATTTTGGTAGTGGAAGATGACATGGCAATTCGAGATATGCTGTGTTTTTCACTCAAGCAAATGGGCTATGACTGTGTAGCCGCTGGTGATGGTGAGCAGGGTTTAGAATGTTTAAAAATACAACAACCTGATTTGATTTTGTTGGATTGGATGTTGCCAGGTATAGATGGCATTGAGTTTATTCGTCGGCTACGTGCCAATGAATTCCTTGCTAATATTCCCGTTATTATGCTCACGGCTAAAGGTGAAAGTGAGGATCTGGTTAAAGGCTTGAGTGTGGGGGCCGATGATTATGTCAATAAACCCTTCTCACCGCCTGAATTAGTTGCTCGGATTAAGGCTGTTTTACGCCGATGTAATCCCGCAGAATCAGGTGGCAAGCAAACCATTGAATGTGATAGTTTGATACTCGATACCAAGAGTCATCGTGTCACCGTTAATGGTGAACGTATCGATTTGGGACCGACAGAGTTTCGTTTGTTACATTTTTTTATGAAAAATACTGATCGCGCTTATAGTCGTGGGCAATTATTAGATTATGTATGGGGCGATACGGTCTATATTGAAGAGCGTACCGTTGATGTGCATATTCGTCGTTTGCGTATGGCATTAGAGCCATCAGGCTATGAAAACTTTGTACAAACAGTGCGTGGTGTGGGTTATCGTTTTTCTGCTGAAAAGTAGGGTTTACTGAATGCAATGGGATTATTGGCGCCTGCTGACGATTGTCAGTTTGTCCGGTTTTGTTGGGCTGTTATTTGGTCAGATGATGACGTTTATGTTTCTGGCCTCATTTGCCTATGCCTTGTGGTTACAGAACACCTGGTATCAACTCTGGCGCTGGTTACAAAAACCGAAAAAGAATCCTTCACCCTCGGCTGATGGCGTGATTGATGATGTCTGTCGGCAGCTTGAGCATGTTCGGCAGCAAAACAGCTCACGTAAAAAGAAGCTTGCTGGCTATCTTAAACGATTTCAATCAGCGACCGCCGCACTGCCAGATGGTATGATTGTTTTAGGTGATTATGACCAAGTGACTTGGGCTAACCATTCAGCAGCGGTGTTACTAGGTATACGTTGGCCAAGAGATAGTAATGTCCGCGTTAATAACCTCATTCGCGATCCCGCCTTTCAGCAGTTGCTCAATGATCCCATCGGTAAGGAAGCGGTAGCGACAGTGACTTCACCGCTTAATTCGACAATAGCATTAGAGATGAAGGTGGTTAGTTATATGGGAAATGGTCGAATGTTGATCGCCCGTGATATGACACAAACGATTAAGTTACAACGCATGCGTCGTGATTTTGTGGCCAATGTCTCTCATGAATTAAGAACTCCTTTAACGGTATTGCGTGGCTATTTAGAAACTTTCACCGAAGATAACCCTGCCGATCAGTGGGCAAGTGTTTTGCCAATTATGCGCCAGCAAACCGACCGCATGGACATCATGATTAAAGATTTGCTTTCCTTATCACAATTAGAAACGGGCGAAAAAAAATTGCATTCTATGCCAATCGATATGGGCTTGTTTCTTAGTGCCATTGTTGAGGATGCTAAGTGTCTAAGACAGTATTGTGGACATGATATTCAACTGGGCCCTATCAGTGAACAATGGTTGCTGGCGGATCCTGATGAATTACGCAGTGCCGTGTCTAATCTAGTATTTAATGCCATAAAATATACCCCTCCGGCCTCTAAAATAGAGCTGAGTTGGGAGGTCGATAATAATAACGGCTGCGTCGTGGTGCGTGATGAAGGCGAAGGCATTGCCGAGCATCATCTTGACCGATTAACCGAACGGTTTTATCGCGTAGATAGTGGCCGGGCGTCAACCACTGGTGGTACAGGGCTAGGTTTAGCCATTGTGAAGCATGTATTGCAGCGTCATGGCGCAGAGCTCAATATTACCAGTGAATTAGGGCAAGGCAGCCGCTTTTCTTGCGGTTTCCCAACCACAAAAATAATCGATAAACCACTGGTCTGACAGAATTTCTTCGGAACTGTCACATAACTGTAACAATTATTTCATACCCTTGTCATATTCAAACGGGATAATTCCCTCAGTAATTTGATTACTACTTATTTTTATTTGGGAGTTGTACAACAATGTTCAAGAAAAAATTAGCAATTATGGGTGCCGCGGTAACGCTGGCTTTTTCTGCGACTACTTTTGCTGGCGACGTTGATTCTGCGTTAGCTGATTATGAAAAAGTAAGTGGTGTTTCTGGTAGCTTATCAAGCGTTGGTTCTGATACCTTAGCTAACTTAATGACACTTTGGGCTGAAGAATTCAAACGTGAATATCCAAATGTCAGCATTCAAATTCAAGCAGCGGGTTCATCAACTGCACCCCCCGCTTTGACTGAGGGGACATCAAATTTCGGCCCAATGAGTCGTAAAATGAAAAGCGGGGAAGATGCAGCATTTGAAGCTAAATATGGCTACAAAGCAACACCGATTCGTGTTGCGATCGATGCTTTAGCGATTTACGTACATAAAGATAACCAACTCGAAGGTTTAACTATTCCTCAAGTAGATGCCATCTTCTCGGCAACACGTAAATGTGGCAATCCAGAAGATATCACTGACTGGAGCCAACTGGGTGTTGATTTTGGTAACATTCAACTCTATGGTCGTAACTCTGTATCGGGTACTTACGGTTATTTCAAAAAACATGCCTTATGTAAAGGTGATTATAAAAATAGTGTAAATGAACAACCTGGTTCAGCCTCGGTAGTTCAAGGTGTAACAAAATCATTGAATGGGATCGGTTACTCTGGCATTGGTTACAAAACATCGGGTGTTAAAGCACTTGCTTTGGCTAAAAAGCCGGGCGAGCCATTTATCGAAGCAAGTTTAGACAATGCTGCTAACGGTACTTACCCATTATCACGTTACCTATATGTTTACGTAAACAAAGCGCCAAACAAGCCTCTAGCACCTATTGACCGTGAATTCATTAAAATGATTTTAGCTAAAGTGGGTCAACAAGTAGTTATTAAAGATGGTTATATCCCATTACCAGCTTCAGTAGCAGAAAAAGAACTTAGTAAACTTGACTAAGTTTTTGTAAGAAAGAACTTAAAATGCCTCGCACATTGTTTGTGCGAGGCATTTTATTATCTAATATAATAAAAAGTTAATTGAACACAGTCTGCTTTTTATTGTGTCATGACAGGCATGTTTGATCTCAAAGTGAATATGTAAATGAGCTTATACACCTCAATTTGATAATGGTATCTGATTTTATGGTTGAACATTTAACGCAGCAGAGTGTGTTACCCGCAGCGAATTCCCCAGTAGCAATACGTCGTCGCGCATGGCGCGAGTTAAAAGACCGTCTCGCCCGATATGGCGTGGCGATAGGTGGTGTATCGGTGGTCCTTACCATTATGCTTATTTTCTTTTATTTGTTGTACGTTGTCATGCCCTTGTTTTATGGTGCGGATATTGAGTCAGAGGCCCAATACGGCACTAAAATCAGTCATAGTACTCACTTAACTTTAAACGAATATAACGACGTTGCTTTAACGCTAGACATGCAAGGTAAGGTTGAGTTTTTTGAAGCCAATAGTGGTAAATCACTTCTAGATGTAACGTTGCCATTGTCAGAGTCCGCCAAGATCGTCAGCTTTAGCAAAGGGGCGGCTACAACAGGGGTTTTTGCTTATGGTTTTGACGATGGTAAGGCCTTAGTTTTTCAACAGGATTACAAAATAAGTTATCCCAAGGGTACGACTCGGCTAATCACCCCAAGAATCGACTACCCATTAGGTGAACAAGCACAAACGGTTGATACTAAAGGGCAAGCATTACGCCTATTAAGCGTACAAAGTAATACCGATAAAACCACTTTAGTTGGCTTAACGCAGGATAACCGCATTGTATTAAAAAGTCTGATAAAGGAAGCAGACTTTTTGGATGAAGATGTGTTCACTATTGAACAAAAAACGGCCGAAATTAAACTTGATGCCAAAGATGTTATCACCCACTTGAAAATGGATATTGATCAGCGTGAATTATATTTGGCTGATAAAAATGGTTTCATTAGTTATTACGATATCACCGATATTGAAGCGCCACGACTGGTTCAAAAGGTTAACGGCGTGCCTTCAGGCGCTAGCATTACCACCTTAGAATTTTTAACAGGCGGTATTTCAATTTTAGTGGGCCGGAGTGATGGCCAGATTGATCAATGGTTCCCGGTCCGAGATACTCATAATAACTACACCTTACATAATGTTCGTAGTTTTAATGATCAAACAACAGCCATTGTAGCGATTTCACCTGAATATGCTCGTAAAGGTTTTTTAGCTTTAGACGATAGCGGCCAACTGGGTATTTATCACACGACAGCCCATCGGACTTTACTGGTAGAGCCCTTGGTGACCGGTGACAATGCGGTGATGGCAATATCTCCTCGTGCCAATGGCCTGATCAGTATGACCGCAGATGGTCAGACAAGGTTAACGGTGATAGATAATGAGCACCCCGAAATATCTTGGCATTCATTGTGGGAAAAGGTCTGGTATGAAAGCCGCGACCAACCTGAGTATATTTGGCAATCCTCATCAGCAAGTAGTGACTTTGAGCCTAAGTTTAGCTTAAGCCCTTTGACCTTTGGTACCATTAAAGCGGCATTTTATGCCATGGTTGTCGCGGTGCCTTTGGCCATAATGGGTGCTATTTTTACCGCCTATTTTATGTCACCCGCAATGCGAACCGTTGTTAAACCTACCATTGAAATTATGGAAGCGTTACCGACCGTTATCTTGGGATTTCTTGCTGGATTGTGGTTAGCGCCGATTATTGAGGGTAATCTTCCAGGTGTGTTTTCGATATTGATTTTACTGCCGGTGATGACTTTGCTCACGGCATGGTCTTGGACAAAATTACCTCGACGTTTTCGAGAGCGTATTCCTGATGGTTGGGAAGCAGCTATTTTGGTACCCGTCGTGATCATAGTGGGCGTCATCTCGATGATGGCAAGTCCGACACTTGAATTATGGTTATTTGATGGCAATATGCCGCAATGGTTAAATGATATTGGTGTGGATTTTGATCAACGTAATTCATTAGTGGTCGGCTTAGTAATGGGATTTGCTGTTATTCCAACCATTTTCTCGATTACTGAAGATGCCATTTTCTCGGTGCCTAAGCATTTGACCGTTGGTTCACTAGCCTTAGGTGCTACACCTTGGCAAACACTGATACGCGTAGTTTTGTTAACGGCAAGTCCAGGTATATTTTCCGCGGTGATGATCGGTTTAGGCCGTGCAGTAGGTGAAACTATGATTGTATTAATGGCAACCGGTAATACGCCGATTATGGACTTTAATATCTTTGAAGGCTTCCGTGCTTTGTCCGCAAATATCGCGGTAGAAATGCCCGAAGCAGAAGTGGCAAGTTCACATTATCGCGTCTTGTTCCTTGCAGCCCTAGTGCTGTTTATGGCGACATTTGTCTTCAATACGGTGGCTGAGATTGTACGTCAGCGTTTACGTACTAAATACAGCAGTCTTTAAGGCTAGGTGGAAAAACATGTCAAATAGATCATTTTCTTCTTGGTATAAAAGCGGTAGCCCTTGGGTATGGCTTAATGCCGGTGCAGTAAGCATCAGCTTGGTCATGGTGGTGGGTTTGTTATTACTCATTGCGGTGCGCGGTCTGGGGCATTTCTGGCCTGCGGATATCATGTCTATTAGCTATAACGACCCAGACAAAGAATCGATTACCTTGATTGCTGAGGGAGTTGAAACAGAAGTCATAACAGCAGCACGGCTAAAAAAAGTAGGTGTCTATTTACCTGAAGGGCAAGTAAGCGGCGAGCGGCATTTATTGAAGGTCGGTAATCGTGATTATTTTGGCCTTGATTTTTTGTGGATAAATGCCTTATGGATGGGTGAAACAAGCTACCCGAAAGATCTGGTCGCGATTGAACGCAGAGAGTGGGGCAATTTTTATGGCTATCTCACCACAGTCAAACAACAAGGTGAAGCGGTTGCTACAGGGGATCTGGCATGGGACGAGTTGCAACCGCGTTTACAACGTAGCAATAGCCTTGTTGCCGAAATAAAAGCCATTGAAAAAAATGAGATTGGTAAAATAAATCATGGTTTAGAAGCATTACGCTTAGAAAAACGCCAATATGAATTAGATGGGCTTGTAGAAGGTTCGCTGGCATATCAAGAAATTGAACAAGAACGTAAGCAATGGAATGTGCTTTATCAGGGCTTACAAAAACAATTAGCGGATTTGTATGGGGCATTAGATCGTGATCAGATCATGGTGAAGATATCAGATGGTCGCGAAGTTGAAATTCCTTTAGCAAAAGTGGTTGATATTTATCGTCCAAACGGCATGAATGTAGTCGAAAAATTAGGTTTATATTTTAAAGAGGTGTGGAAATTTGTTTCTGGTGACCCGAGGGAAGCTAATACTGAAGGGGGTATTTTCCCTGCCATCTTTGGCACAGTAATGATGGTAATGATCATGGCTGTGTTGGTGACGCCATTTGGGGTTATTGCTGCCATTTATTTGAAAGAATATGCCAAGCAAGGGCCGATGATTCGTTTAATTCGTATCGCGGTGAATAATCTTGCTGGCGTACCCTCTATTGTTTATGGTGTGTTTGGTTTAGGCTTCTTTGTTTATTTCTTGGGGGGGAATATTGATGAAATATTCTTCCAAGCAAAATTACCCTCCCCGACCTTTGGTGCACCGGGTATGTTATGGGCATCATTAACCTTGGCTATCTTGACTGTGCCGGTGGTTATCGTCGCGACAGAAGAAGGTCTGTCACGCATCCCTCGGGCGATTCGTGAAGGTAGCCTTGCATTAGGTGCGACTAAAGCCGAAACCTTGTGGCGAACAGTATTACCGATGGCGGCACCAGCAATGATGACTGGCTTGATTTTGGCGGTAGCACGTGCCGCCGGTGAAGTTGCACCATTGATGATGGTTGGTGTGGTGAAATTAGCGCCAGCCTTAGCCGTTGATAATATTGCGCCATATTTACATTTAGATCGTCAGTTCATGCATTTGGGCTTCCATATCTACGATGTCGGTTTTCAAAGCCCTAACGTTGAAGCCGCAAGACCGCTGGTTTATGCAACAGCATTCTTATTAGTACTGATTATTATCATATTGAATATGTCAGCGATTTCGATCCGGAATCGTTTACGCGAAACCTCTAAAGCAAGTGAGAATTAAGATGGAAGCAGTGATACCACAACAAGCACCGGCGACACGCACCATTGATATTGAGTCAATGCAGCGTGGACCTAAACTTAACATGGCAAGCGAAACGATCTGCCTAGAAGTCAAAAATTTCAATTTGTTTTACGGAGAGAAGCAAGCCTTACATGGCATTGATATGAAAATTGCTAAAAACAGGGTCACCGCATTTATTGGCCCAAGTGGCTGTGGTAAATCAACCTTATTGCGTTGTTTTAACCGAATGAATGATTTAATTGATTCTGTAAGTATTAATGGTGAAATGAGATTGGATGGCACGGATATAAATGCGCAGTCAGTGAATGTAGCTGATTTGCGTCGCCAAGTTGGCATGGTATTTCAAAAGCCAAACCCCTTCCCTAAATCGATTTATGAAAACGTGGCCTACGGCTTACGTATTCAAGGCGTCAATGACCGTGCAACTTTAGATAAAGTGGTTGAGTCATCACTAAAAAGTGCAGCATTGTGGGATGAAGTTAAAGATCGTTTACATGAATCAGCAATGGGTCTGTCAGGCGGACAACAACAGCGTTTAGTTATTGCCCGTGCCATTGCCATCGAGCCGGAAGTATTGCTGCTTGATGAACCTGCATCGGCACTAGATCCTCTATCAACATTAAAAATCGAAGAGTTAATTTTTGAGTTGAAGAACAAATACACCATCGTTATTGTTACCCATAATATGCAGCAAGCAGCACGGGTTTCTGATTACACTGCGTTTATGTATATGGGCGAGTTAATTGAGTTTGGTGCGACTGATGAATTGTTTACCAATCCCAGCAAGAAACAAACAGAAGATTATATTACAGGCCGTTACGGTTAATAATAAGAGACATTTTTGCAATAAGTCTCAATGCAACAACTTAAGATTAGGAGTTTAGTAATGGTTAGCAATTCGCAACATATTTCCCAGCAGTTTGAAAAAGAACTGCAAGATGTCCGCTCTCGCGTTTTAGCGATGGGTGGATTATTAGAACTACAAATTAGCAATGCTTTAGAAGCTTTAATGACCGGTAATACCGAATTAGCACGCCTGGCAATTGAGATAGATAAAGAAGTCAATGCCTTGGAAATTAGCATTGATGAAGAATGCATTCAAATTATTGCCTTGCGTCAGCCCACTGCTGGCGATTTAAGGTTGGTAACGGGTATTTTTAAAACAATTACTGATCTTGAGCGTATTGGTGATGAAGCCACTAGTATTGCTAAAATGGCGCTTAATCTGTCAGAAAAAGATCGACCTAAGAAGAATTATCGAGAGTTACAAACACTTGGCAATCATGTCTGCACTATGCTGCGTGATACTTTGGATGCTTTTGCGCGTTTTGATGTTGGTCAAGCACTTAAGGTGGCGAGTGAAGACCAACAAATTGATGCTGAATATGAAAGTATTGTGCGTCAACTTATTACTTATATGATGGAAGATCCTCGCGCCATTACACGGGTTATTGACATGATGTGGTCTGCTCGGTCTTTAGAGCGTATTGCCGATCATGCACATAATGTATGCAAACACATTATCTACTTGGTAGAAGGCAAGGATGTACGTCACCTTAGCATCGAGAAAATGGAAAAGATGCTTAATCGGACCCCCTAACCTAGATTACAGTGTAAGTGTCATTGTCGACCTAATAGGATTTCATCACCGCGGCATTGCGCGTCCAGCAGTTGTAATATCGTGGACTAAATAATCATTACTAGAAAGCTGGTCAGTCAGAGCGAAGTCATGCAGAATGACCGCAAATTCTGAAGATAAGTGACTCAAATGGAACGACAGACTGATAATGATATTTTAGCAGCAGTTGATCTAGGCTCTAACAGCTTTCATATGATTATTGCTCGGCTGCGTGATGGTCATTTTCAAGTAGTCGATAAGCTGCGTGAAATGGTGCAATTGCGAGCAGGCTTAGATAAGCATAATGAGTTATCTGATGAGTCTCAGACGCGAGCCATTGCTTGCTTAGAACGATTTGCGGAACGAATCAAAGACTTGCCCATAGGTAGTGTGCGTGTAGTAGGAACTAACACGCTACGTATTGCTGAAAATAGTCGGCCATTTTTACGTAAAGCAAGACTGGCCTTAGGGCATTCAATAGCCATTATCGCCGGTGAAGAAGAGGCAAGGCTAGTCTACTTGGGTGTTGCCCATGCCTTAGCCTTTGATCATGCCCGCCGACTTGTTATTGATATTGGTGGCGGCAGTACGGAATTTATTATTGGCGAAGGAATGAATGGCTTAAGGCGTGAAAGCTTAGAAATGGGCTGCGTTAGTTTTTCCCAGCGGTTTTTTGCTGATGGCATGATTAATAGAACAGGTGTTCAGATCGCCTTAATTGCCGCAGGCTCAAAGATACGAGACATTCAGCAGCCCTATCGTCAGATGGGATGGATTGAGGCTGTTGGTGCGTCAGGTACGATTCGTTGCGTTGCCAATATAGTTAAAGAAAATGGTTGGGCAGATGATGGTGTGATAACGCTGGAATCAATTGATAAAGTTATCGATGCAATGATTGAAGCTGGCCATGTTGATGCCTTGAAAATTAAAGGTTTAAGCAGTGAACGCGCTAATGTTTTGGCTGGAGGCGTATGTGTTTTAAAAGCCGCCTTTGAACGCCTTAATATTGAGCGAATGATTGTGTCTGATGGTGCGCTACGAGAGGGACTATTGTATGACATGTTGGGACGTATTCAACATGATGATGAACGCGATCGCACCGTTGCTTCTCTAGCGAGACGCTATCAGGTCGATGAAGAGCATGCTGAACGCGTGAGTGTTATGGCTAAGCAGTTTTATCAGCAAGTGGCTAAAGACTGGTTGATTGGTCACGCTGATAATTTACAATATTTACAGTGGGCCGCAAAATTACATGAAGTAGGCCTATCTATTTCACATAATCAATTTCACAAACATTCGGCGTATTTAGTCGAACATTCCGATTTACCTGGTTTTTCACGCGAAGAGCAACATGCCTTGGCCGTGATGGTGCGTGGACAACGTCGCTCATTTCCAGGAAAAGAGCTTAGAAAACTGCCCGATGAATTACAACAATCAACAGAACGATTAACGGTATTATTGCGCTTAGTTATGGTGTTCAATCGTGGTCGCTCTGAACAAACAGATACCTTGGTCGCTCTAACGGTGAAAGAAAAGGGCTTGCGGCTAAATTTGCCTGCAGCTTGGTTGAGCGAGCATCCTTTGACGGAAGCTGATCTGCTACGTGAAGCTGTATACCTTAAAGATATTGGTATTAAACTAAAAATTCGTGAAAGCTCACCGAACTAAGATTTTGTGTTCCTGTCATATTACAATAGGAGAGGTTTATGTCACAAATTAAGATAATGCTGTTGCTTTGTTTAATAAATAGCGGCTTGATTCAGGCAAGTGAGTCGGTTGTATTGGATAGTGATACTGGGGATACTTTAATGTTTCATCGGCTGAATAACGGTGAGATTTGGGGGAGTTTTATGATCACTGACCAAATAGCTGCGAGTTTTGCTGATCAGGAGCTCATTGTGTTGCAAGTTGATCAGAACCAACCGATCAAGTTGGACAAGGGCAAACTCTGCGGCGGCGGTAAAGCCGAGACTTCACAACAAGTGAGTTATTCTTTCAAGACTCAACTATCACAAGCTGAATGGCAATTTAATCGAGTAGAAGCAGTCAAGCCAGATATTCTTAAATTGGCTGGCTGGGATAAAAATAGTTATCAACATATGCGATCAGATCGTCGACCTGAAGTGGTTGATTTTCCTATTCAAGGCTCACTGGCCATTGATAATCTATGGCAGCAATTTACTCACGGTGATGTCATTGTATTTCGTTATGTAACAGATGCAGCCGAAACGCGGCAGGCTGAATTTTATTTGCGCTTAAAGCAGAATGAGATACTGAAGTTACTTAAGCATTGAATGCACTAATTTCAATTACTTGAAACAAGCACTACAGGGTTATGAAGATAAAACAAAATAGGCCAGATAACTATCCGGCCTATTTTATGTTGCTACTAAGGTAATCTTTATCTAGTTCAATGCTGAAAAGCAACGAGCGCTTACTTGCTTTTACCAGTTGAAATTAACACCGGCATAAACACTACGACCTAAGCCTGGTAAACGTTCACCTTGGGCAATGTCTGGATTGTCATTAATACTAATACGGTTATACCCCCCTAAATGGTCCTGATAATTACGGTCAAATACGTTATTGACGCCAGCAGATAATGTTAGTGCCTTAGTCGCTTCATAGTTGCCCATTAGATTAAAGACTGTGTAACCACTGGTCTTTTGTTCTTCGTTTTCAGTTGATACTTTGTTTTGTGATGCAACGGTTTCTACTTCAACACCAAGCCGCCAATTGGTTTGAACATAACTCAACATTGTGCGAGCAGTTAGTGGTGCAATACGGTATAAACTATCATTAGTATCACGGCGTTCGCCACGCACATAACTAACGGTACCATCTAATTGCCATTCATCTGATAATGTTGCAAACCAGTTTGCATCCATACCATATAATTTCGCATCAACATTTTGGTATTGCAGAGGAGTTGTATCGCCCCCCATCATTGTGCTGACACCAATTGCTGCCATATTAGACGTTGGTATAGCTACACCTTGTATATAATCGTTGATATGATGGTAGAAAACGCGAGGTGAGATTCCCGCTTTAGCGGTATGCCAGTCTAGGCCTAGTTCGGCTTGGTAGGCAGTTTCTGCA